>CALHJX010000001.1:0-4283 GCA_938033385.1 uncultured Collinsella sp.
GGGCGGGCTAGCAGCTATGGACAGCAGGCTTAGAACAGGCCGGTGATGTTGCCGTCGTTGTCGACGTCGATGTTTTCGGCCGCGGGCACCTTGGGCAGACCCGGCATGGTCAGAACACTGCCGGTCAGCGCGACCACAAAGTGGGCGCCGGCAGAAACCTTGAGCTCACGCACGGTGATGCAGAAGTTCTCGGGAGCGCCCAGGGCCTTGGCGTTGTCGCTAAAGCTGTACTGCGTCTTGGCGACGCACACCGGCAGGTTGCCAAAGCCGTTCTCGCGCAGCTCGGCGAGCTGGCGCTTGGCGGCCGGCGTAAAGTCAACGCCGTCGGCGCGGTAGACCTTGGTGGCAATGGCCTCGAGAGCGTCGGCCACCTCGGCGCCGTCCTCATAGGCAAACTTGAGCTCACTCGGCTGCTCAATCAGACGCATAACCTCATCGGCCAGCTCGAGCGCGCCCTCGCCGCCCTTGGCCCAGACCTCGGATAGCTTAACGTTGACGCCGAGCTTCTGGCACTCAGACTCGATGAGCGCAAGCTCGGCCTCGGTGTCCGTCGGGAATCGGTTGATGGCGACCACGCAGGGCAGACCATAAACGTTCTGGATGTTGTCGACGTGACGCAGCAGGTTGGGCATGCCAGCCTTGAGTGCCTCGAGATTCTCCTCGTTGAGGTCGGCCTTGGCGACGCCACCGTTGTACTTCAGCGCACGAGCGGTCGCGACGATCACGACAGCGCTGGGGCGAACGCCCGTCATGCGGCACTTGATGTCGAGGAACTTCTCGGCACCCAGGTCGGCGCCGAAACCGGCCTCGGTAATGGCGACATCGCCAAAGCGCATGGCCATGCGGGTGGCCATGATGGAGTTGCAGCCGTGGGCAATATTGGCGAAGGGGCCGCCGTGGACAAACGCAGGCGTACCCTCGAGTGTCTGAACCAGGTTGGGTTTAAGCGCGTCCTTGAGCAGGGCCGCCATGGCACCCTGAGCCTTAAGGTCGCGGGCGCGGACGGGCTCGCCGGCAAAGCTGTAGCCGACGACAATCTCGCCCAGGCGCTCCTTGAGGTCGTTGATGCTCGTGGACAGGCACAAGATCGCCATGACCTCGGAGGCAACGGTGATGTCGAAGCCATCCTCGCGCGGCACGCCCTGGGCCTTGCCGCCAATGCCGTCGATAACATGGCGCAGCTGACGGTCGTTCATGTCGACAACGCGCTTCCAAGTGATGCGCTTAACGTCGATGCCGAGCTGGTTGCCCTGCTGAATATGGTTGTCGAGCATGGCAGCCAGCAGGTTGTTGGCGGCACCGATGGCATGGAAGTCGCCAGTAAAGTGCAGGTTGATGTCCTCCATGGGGATGACCTGAGCCCAACCGCCACCGGCGGCACCGCCCTTCACGCCAAACACGGGACCGAGCGAAGGCTCGCGCAGGGCCACGGCGCTCTTGACGCCGCGACGACGCAGACCGTCGGCCAGGCCGATGGTCGTGGTGGTCTTGCCCTCGCCTGCGGGCGTGGGATTGATAGCGGTCACGAGGACAAGCTTGGCCTGGTGATCAGTTGGCTCGTTGAGCAGGGAATAGTCGACCTTTGCCTTGTCGAAGCCGTACGGAATCAGATGCTTAACGTCGACGCCGGCGTTCTTGGCCACCTCGGTAATAGGCAGCGGCGTAACAGAACGTGCGATTTCGATGTCAGTAGGCATGGGCGGTCCTTTCGTTACCGGATGGGAAAAAGACCAATCCAGCATAGCACGCGCGCGCAATGGTAAAACGCCCGCAACCGACGAACGGCGATATGTTTACCCGATACCCAGCGATAGCCTACAGATGCGCTAAAACAAGCCCATTCCTAAACGGTCGGTTCAATACCCAAATGCTCGAATGTGCGAAGCGTTGCCTGGCGGCCCTGCGGTGTGCGAATCATCAAGCCACACTGCAGCAGATAGGGCTCATAGACATCCTCGAGCGTACCCGGGTCCTCGCCCACCGCGCTGGCAAGCGTCGTCAGACCCACGGCGCGGCCGGAGAACGTCTTGGCAAGTGTCTCCAAGATGCGAATGTCCATCCAGTCCAGGCCGAGCTCGTCGATCTCGAAGAACTCAAGCGCCTGACGGCAAATATCAAGCTCAATAGGACCGTTGCCGCGCACCTGCGCATAGTCGCGCACACGTTTGAGCAGACGGTTGGCAAGGCGCGGCGTGCCGCGCGAACGCGAGCCGATCTCGAGTGCGCTGGGATGGTCGATCGTCACACCCAGAATGGTCGCCGAGCGTGTCACAATCTGGGCGAGCTCCTCAACGGTGTAGTAATCCAGGCGATACGAAATGCCAAAACGGTCGCGTAGCGGGCCGGTCAACATGCCCGAGCGAGTCGTGGCCGCCACCAGCGTAAACTTGGGAATATCCAGGCGAATCGAGCGCGCCGCCGGACCCTTGCCGATCACGATATCGAGCGCAAAGTCCTCCATCGCGGGATACAGAACTTCCTCGACCGAACGGTTCAGACGGTGAATCTCGTCGATAAACAGCACGTCACCCGGCTGCAAGTTAGTCAGGATGGCCGCCAGGTCGCCGGTGCGCGCGATGGCCGGGCCGCTCGTCGTCTTGATCTGAGCGCCCAGCTCGTTGGCGATAACCGTGGCCAGCGTGGTCTTGCCCAGACCAGGAGGGCCCGAAAAGATCACGTGGTCGAGTGTCTCGCCGCGGCTCTGCGCCGCCTCGATGAGCACGCGAAGGCTCTGCTTGATATGCTCCTGACCGCAGTAGTCATCCAGGCGCTGGGGGCGCAGGGTACGGTCGACATCGAGGTCCTCGGGCGTCAGCTCCGAACCCACCATACGCTCGCCGTGCGCCATGGATGCCGCCGGCGAGTTGCCGGGCGTCGCCCACAGGTCCTGAGAATCATCGGCTTCCCACATCACGCATCCATTCCGAGTCGCTTAAGCGCCGCGCCGAGCAGATCCTCGACACGCATATTCTGCCCATCATACCCGCTCAGGGCAACATCGGTCTCCTGCGGGCTAAAGCCCATGGAAAGGAGCGCCGCACGGGCGTCATCGATCGCCGAGGGAGCGCCGGCAGGAACCGGCATCGCAACCTGGCCGGGAATCACGTCGACCGGCACAAAGCCCTTGTCCTTGGCAAAGGTGCTCTTGAGCTCCAGGATCAGACGCTGCGCAGTCTTTTTGCCCACACCGGGAACCTTGGCCATACCCTTGTCGTCCTCGGCCATTACCAGGGAATACAGCTGTCCCACGGTATAGGTAGAGAGCACGGCGAGCGCTAGGCGCGGACCGACACCTGAGACGGACACGAGCCGGTCAAACATCGTGCGCTCGTCCTTGGAGGCAAAACCAAAGAGCGTCATGGCGTCCTCACGCACCTGCATACGCGTGTAGAGGCGAACCTCACCGCCGGGCGTAGGCAGCGTAGCGGCGGTGCTGCCCGAGATGCCGAGCTCAAAGCCCACGCCCGACACATCGACGACGGCCGAGCTCATCGTGGCCTCGACAAGCGTTCCATGGAGCTGGGAGATCATCAGTATCCGGTTCCTCTCTGTTGATAGAACTCGCCGCCGGTAAGCGCGCGGGTGCGGCTGAGGTTAACGTGGCAGATGGCGCAAGCCAGGGCATCGGCGGCATGGTCGGGATGCGGGTCGTGATCGAGCTGCGTGAGCGTGCGCACCATGTAGGCGACCTGCCGCTTATCTGCGGCACCGGTGCCTACCACAGCCTGCTTGATTTGCATAGGCGTGTACTCGCCGATCTCGAGCGCGCATTCCGAAAGCGCCACGAGCGCGGCGCCGCGGGCATGCGCCGTCGGGATAGCCGAGCGAACGTTGGCACCAAAGTAGATGCTCTCGATAGCAGCGGTATCGGGTCGATAACGCTCCACGACACCCTTGAGGTCGCGGGCAATATGCGACAGGCGCACCGCGAGCGGACTGCCCGCGCTGGTCTCGATACAACCGTAGGCACGGCAGCGAACCTCGCCGCGCCGCTCCTCGATAATCCCCCAACCCGTATGGGCCAAACCGGGGTCGATACCCAAAATGACCAAGCCAACCTCCCCTCGCCACAAGCACGGCGCAAGGCAAGGCCCCGCGCATCATTCACGAACGTCTGTTCTAGAATAACACAACGCTAGCCCTATAAGTCAGCCGAGATCGAATTGTAGGTTGAGTATACGCAAGCGAGCGCCCGCCAGAGCGAGCAAGGTGCCTTGAAAGAGGAGGGCATTGACCTGGCGGTCATGTCCGACGATTGAAAGGCAGAATGCCGCTCTGGCGGG
>CALHJX010000002.1:0-3983 GCA_938033385.1 uncultured Collinsella sp.
CCCAGGCCATCCAGCCGATGTTGGAGGCGTGGACGCGGTAGTAGACGTCGTAGTCCTTGGCGAGGGAGCCCGTGAGCCTCAGGCGCACGGCCTCGACGGCGCGGCCCCGGCCGGTGGTACCGCCCTCGGAGGCCGAGGGGGTGTCCCAGCCCTGCCAGCCGATGCCACTTACATTGGCGTTAATTTGCACAGAGCCATCTTCAACAGGATTCAAGATGCCGACCTTAAGATCCTCCACTGATTTAGACTGCCCCGTTGTGCCAGCTGTAGATCCGTCGCGCTTGCTGCTCATCCAGCCAATATTCGAGACATGTGCCTCATACTGAATATGCATCTTGCTGTCGTCTACGTTCAGAAGAGAACCGTTGAAGCAGTAGTTCATGTCACAGCGTCCGTTAACGCCCGGGACATTACCGCTGCTTGAATACTGCCAGAAACTGTAGCTGCCAGCATAATCGCAACGCCAATTATATTGAGCGACCCAATGGTCATAACCGTTCAACGACGGAGAATTCAGGTAGTTGTTAAGCCAGTTAAGGTTCGCATAGATACCCGACTTAAAGCCAACGGCCTCCATACGGTTGCAAAAAGTCTGCGCAATCTGAGTGAGCTTATCCTTGCTGAAATCCGGATCTTGCAAGATATAGCTATCCTCAAGATCATAATAGACGGGAAGCGACGGATGATGGCCACCGAGCCAAGCAAGTGTCCTGTCGGCCTCTTTATTGGCATCCTCTACAGAACGGGCGTAGGAGTAGTAATACACGCCATAAGGAATGCCGAGGCGTTCACATTCAGCAGCGTTCCTTTCAAAAGAATCGTCAGGTTTTCCGTAAACCGGACCGACCTTGAGAATGGCAAAATCAATCCCCGCGGCCTTAACCTTATTCCAATCAACAGTTCCTTGATGATTGCTGACATCGATGCCGCGCGCGACAACGCCATTGGGCAAAGAATCGTCAGTTAAAGACTGCGCATCGATGTCGCCATTGCCAGAATCGATAAGCACGCCGTTTTCGAAACGCCAAGAGTTCGGTTCCAAAGAGTCTGCTTCGCAGGAATTCATCTCAGCGGAATCATCGGTTGGGGCTTCACCGTTTGACTCGTCAACACCAGATTCTTCGACGCCAATTCCAGGCTGTTCGCCGGAATCCGAATCTGTTTCCCCATCAGGACGAGCAGCATTTGCATCGTCACCATACCATTCGGTCACACCCCGAGAACCCGAGGCATCGTCCTGCGCCCCCTGAGAACTTACACCTTGAGATTCGTGCTCGATTGATGTTTGCAAGACCGACTGCGAGGCAGCGGCGGCCTGAACCGACAGCGCATACGCGCTGTAAGGCTGAATGATTTGCGACCAGCCCATCAATAGCGTACAAACCAAAGCCGCAGACGCTTTGAGATGTTTCATGTATATCCCCCGAGACATTGACCACATGTAAAGACCGAATAGCTGCTATATTACCGCACTTCCATACAGGCATTTAAAGCTTAGAAAAGCAACGTTTACCATACAGTCAAAAAGAGGCGCTCCTGCAACGGAGCGCCTCAACAGACTCTATGCAAAAGGCCTAGCTGCGCCGATTACACGACCTGGAGCATTGACCGAGCGCTCGGTCACACCGATCCCCGGCCACGAATCAATGATTCGACCGTTTCCAATGTAGATTCCAATATGACCCCGGTAGTAGACCACATCTCCCCTCTGCATAGCAGAGGTGCTAACCGGCATAAACGTGTTGTTGCGATACCAGTTCATGGAGTTATAGGTCTGCTCGGGCAACCAACGATGGTTATAGGGGTTATACCAACCCATATCCATGCCAGTCGCATACAAACATTGCAGCACCAAGCCCGAGCAATCAACTGCATCCCCTGGCCAAGAAGACCACGGCTCGATATAACGAGTACCGATATATTCACGAGCACGCTGGACGAATGCGTTGATGCAATCCTGTCGTGAAGCGTTGTAAGGAATTCGAGAAGGCGTGACATACGTAAAGTAACCGGTGCAATATGAAGGAAGCTGTACGCTATTACAACTAACCTTTGGATATGATCCCGGGGTCTGATACCCCATATAACGATAGGTCTCAAAATACGAATCAGACGTAGAGCCTGGTGCGGAAGCGCCCTTGGGGGCAATCTTTACCTGTAAAGCCTGAACAGGAATGCCAAGCTTCGTGGTACCCGCGGGCGATCCATTTTTGGTCCAGCCAAGCCATCCGTAATTTGACACATGGACGCGATACCAGACATCAAAGTAATTCGAAACGTCGCCAGTCAAGTTAATCTTCACAGCTTGGATCTGCTGCCCTTGGCCAACAGTTCCCGATGTAGCCCCGTCCGAAACAGCAGACTGCCAACCGATATTGGATACATGAGCAGAATACGAAATGCCACCGCTCATGGAGCTATCGGAAAGCGACAACTGCATGGCCTCCATGGCACGGTTCTGCCCAACCGTTCCGGCAACACCGCCATTGCCAACGGACGCTTGCCAGCCAAGACCGGAGCAATTAGCCTTAGCAGATAGCCCGGGAAGCTGGATCAAAGCAGCATGATCTTGAACGGGAGCCTCGGACGAACCCTTGGCAACCAACTTAATTTGAATTGCCTCGGCCTGCTTAGACAGTCCAACGGTGCCAGCTGCGGCGTCATTTTTAGCCCAACCAAGCCAGCCATAATCCGCTGCATGAACACGGTAGTAAATATCGTATTTTGAAGCGTCATTGCCAGTGAGCCTTAATTTAACCGCCTGAATTGCAAGGCCCTTGCCAACAGTGCCAGCGTAGGAAGCACCCGAGACGTATGGTTGCCAACCGATATTCGCAACGTGCGCCGATACTTCGACGGAGGCATCGATACCCTGCGTCGAAACATACAACGCCTGCAGAGAACGAGACATGCCCGTCTGACCGGCGGTTTCGCCATTGCCAACGGGAGCCAACCAGCCCGCAGAAGCAACGTGCGCCTGGGATACAAGACCGATTCCCGACGTTTCGATAAATGCATTACTGGTAGGACCAGGGGCAGGTTGGCCCTTACGAACAAGTACAACATCTATGCCGCACAAACCGGAAGAACCGCCAGAAACGCCACATGCCTGACCATTTGACGTCCAACCCGTCCAGCCATTACCGGAATCGCATACTCGATACCAAATGTCATAATTGGCAGCAAACTGGCCACTCAGCGACATTTTTATCGCTTTTATGGGTGCGCCGGATCCCGCCTTGGCGGCCCCGCCATCCGATGAAAAAGCGCCCCAGCCTGAATATGAATCCATAACGGCATAGGAAATTGACCCGTCATCAGTTTGGCCTGCAACGCTTAAGGCAATGGAGTTCAGCAGTTTGGCGCCCTTGCCCCCGATCGTAGCCTTTTGACCAGAAGATAAGCCAAGACTATCTCCAGAAACGGCGGATCCGGAAACCGCAACAGCATCTAGATCGCCGATAAAGACATTGCTCGAAGAGCCAGGCGCTGCTCCGCCTTTCTCCACAAGGATTACCTTTACCGCTTCGATAGCCTTGCCTTTACCGGCAGAACCAGCGGCAGCTCCATTGCAAGCCCAATCAAGCCAGCCTATACCTGACACATGAGCACAATACCAGACGTCATATTTTTCAGCTGCCTCACCGGTTAGACGAATCTGAACGGCTTCGAGACGCTGAGACTTACCAGTCGTTCCACAGTGCCCCTCAGACCACTGCTGCCATCCGACATTAGAAACATGGCCACGAAGCTCAATGGAGCCCGAGTGACCATACCAGCCAAGCTGAGCCTCAAGAGCCTCCATGGGGAGGCCCCTACCAGTTGTCCCGGCAACAGATCCGCCGCCTACGGGCGACATCCAACCAATATTCGACGTATGTGAGCGAACAATGATTGAGGCAGGTTCATCGCTACGGCTCTTAAAAGGACAGGCGGTGTCGCCCGGGGCGGGGTCGCCCTTGGGCAGGACCGCGACCTGGACG
>CALHJX010000003.1:0-15605 GCA_938033385.1 uncultured Collinsella sp.
GGTCATGCCGCCGAAGTTGAAAGGCAGATTGCCGCTCTGGCGGGCTTGCAGCGTCGAGCCGTTACGCGGTTTGGAAAACCGCGCAACTAGAGCTACATGACCATAACGTAGCGCGATCCCACGTAGTACTGCTTACCCATCAGGACCGGCTCGCCATTGGGACCCGTGAAGCCGGCACGCAGGTTGAGCAGCGGATCGTGCGGAGCAATGCCCAGCTCGGCCGCCTGCTCGGTATTGGCACGAACGGCCTCGACCGTGCGGTAGCCAACCGAAACAATCGGCGTTCCGCCAACACGCTCGACCTCGGCAAAAATCGACTTGTCCTCAAGATCGGCCGTCAACAGCTCACGGTAGGCGTCAAACGGCACAAAGATGTTCTCCTCAAAGATGGGCTCGCCGTCGGCCGTACGCACGCGCTTGATATGCAGCAGCAGCGCATCCTTCTGCAGGCCAAAGAACTCCATCTCGTTTTGGCGCGCCGGAACGATCTGGCGATCGATCACGTGCGCACCGGCCTTCATGCCGTTGCCGGCACACAGCGCGGTAAACGTCTGCAGCGTCGAGGCGTGAAACTGGCGATTGATGTGCGGCGTGGAGACAAAGGTGCCACGGCCCTGCTGCTTAACCAGGTAGCCATCGGAGCACAGCTCCTCGACGGCGCGGCGCACCGTAATGCGGCTCACGTCGTACTGCTCGGCTAGCTCAAGCTCGGACGGAATACGCTCCTTGGGTGCATAAACACCTTTCTCGATCGCATCCTTGATTTCGTCGTAAATCTGCTGGTAAAGCGGTGCATTTTTGGGCGCAGGCATATCTAATCACTCTTATCGAAATATCGAAATAACTAATACGTATATAACGTCTAGTTTCATATTACCTCATAATGATAAAACGATACACCCTCCCTACCAAAAAGCGACAGCTTCATTTTGGTAGGTTTTATCTGGGCAAACGAGAGCCTCTCGAAAGCAACGGGGCTTTCGGGGGGCTCGTTCGGATGGGTTGCGCAGGACCGGCAAAATGCCAATACCCTACTTGCCGTCGTCCTGCTGCAGGCTGTCCTGTTCGCTGAGGCGCGCCTGCCTGCTGGCCATGCGTGCGGGCTTGTCGGGATCGGGAACGGCCGTGGGCATGGGCTCGTCGACATGACCACCCCACCAGCCGCCCACAAAGTTGAGCGTGTGGAACACGTTGATCACGGCGCCGGGATCAACGTCGCACACCAGCTTGATAATGTCCTGACTCTCGTAGGTCGAGACAACGGTGTTCAGCAGGTACATCTTTTCGCGGCTATATCCGCCGACGACCTCGGCGCAGCTAATGCCGTGCTGAAAATGGTTTACGTAGGCAGTCATGACCTCGTCTGCCTTGCGCGTCGTGATCTGCAGCGTCACGCGATCGTAGCGACGATAGAAACTGTCGATGGTCTTGGTCGAAATAAACTGGAACACGATGGAATACGCCGCCTTGTCCCAGCCAAACATAAAGCCAAAGATCGCCAGGATAAAGCAGTTGAAACCAAAGATGACGCCCCAGATGGTCTTGCCCGTGTGGTTGGAAACCCACAGCGCGATAAAGTCGGTGCCGCCGGTGGATGCGCCGGATTTAAGTGCGATGGCAGCGCCCAGACCCGAGACCACGCCGCCAAAAATGATGAGCATGATCTTGTCGCCCAAAAACGGCGCGAAGTGAAAGACGTTGAGGAACAGCGACGAGAGCACGACCTGCATCATCGAGAAGATGACGAAGCGCTTGCTAATGCCGCTCCAGCATAGGAGCGCCACGGGGATGTTGAGCGCGAGCATACCGAGCGAAATGTCGATGCGAACGCCGCCCAGCGAGGTAACGCGATCGAGCAGGACCGCAACGCCGGTGAGGCCGCTCGGAAGCAGGTCGGCGGGCTGAATGAACGCCTGGATCAGGAATGTCTGGAGAACGGCGGAAATCGTGACCGCCACGGCAGTAATGGCGCGGCGGACGATGGTGAGGCGGCCGAGTACGAGCACTCGGTCCGTGAGCTGATCGATGGCGTTCGCCACGCAGGCTCCTTTCGAAGGCAGATGTAGTTGTGGGGTATGTCCGCGATTGTAGCATGGAGCGTGCGGGGGCGCTTCAATTCACCCTCTCTCGACAACCAAAGCGGGACCAGCAACCCCACGACCAAAGGCCCAAATTACAAGTGAGTAGACTTTACGCGACCTGCAGAGCACACCCAAAACCGCCACCCCTGTGACCTGCGGTTTTACTAGAGCAGATGCGCTTTGTGCTCGTCTTGCATCAAAAAGTCTACTCACTTAGTCCGAATCGAAGCCAAACGGATCCAAATAGATGACAAATTAAGCCAATCCGCAGCAAAAGACGCGTGAATCAGTGCTTCTCGCGGCGGATTGACGCTACAAAGCGGCCAAAATGTCGGTCAGATTATCGATAACGGCATCGGCTCGCGATTGATCGAGGTTGACACCCTCGTGCGGACGCAGCGCCAGGACGCGGGCGCCGGAGCGCTTACCAGCCTCGATGCCCAAAGGCGAATCCTCGATAACCAGGCACTCGGCAGGCTCCACCCCCAGCGCCTCCATGGCACGCAGGTAGATCTCGGGGTCGGGCTTAAACGCACTGCACTCGTGACCGCTGATGGTGTAGTCCAGCACGTCGGCGATACCGGCAATCTCCACCAGCTCGTCGATCAACTCGCGATAGGACGAGCTCGCGATGGCACACTTCACGCCACGCTCATGCAGCTCACGCATCACCGGCTCCGTCTGCTCGTTGAGCAGCTCGGCATACGGAACGGGGTGGTCCGGGCTGTAGACCTGCTTGTACTCCACGCGTAGGCGCTCGCGCAGCTCAACATCGTCGGGCACCAGCGCCTCCCAAATGGCCGGCTCGTTAGACCCCGAAAGATCGGGAATCTCGTCAAAGTGGAACCCCTTCTCTTCCATAAACGCCACGCGGCGGCGGTTGTAGAACCACTCGGTATCGACCAGCACGCCGTCCATGTCAAACAGCACTGCCTTGATCATACGCATCTCCTCCTACCTGCCAAAAAGGGACAGGTTTATTTTGGTAGGTTTTATCTGGGGTTTTATGACGCGACAGACACGCCCCCAAAGCAAAAAGGGGACGGGGCGCAAACCCCATCCCCTCTCAATCAACCCGTAAGGTCTACTTACTTGTGATTAGTAGGAAAGCTTCCACATGTAGCGACGCATGGTCAGCGGGTGCTGACGGGCCTCGGCGATCTGGTTGCCGTACTCGCGCATAACGGCGAGGTGCAGCAGCGGGTTGAAGTAGGTGACGACGCTCGCGGGCACGGCGTCAGCCAGGCCGTAGTCCTTGGAGTCGATCAGAGCGACCTTGGCGCCCATGCGCTCAAGGAAGGTGAGGGCGCGGGCGTCCATCGGACGGGTGGCGCCATCGGACATGAAGAAGACGTAGGGCTTACCCTCGGTGGAAACCTCGAACGGGCCGTGGAAGTACTCGCCGGTGTTGTAGGCGGCGGCGTCGATCCACTGCATCTCGGTGAACAGGAAGGCGGCGTGAGAATAAGCCATCTTCTCGGAGGCACCGGAGGCCATGAAGTAGATCATCTTGTCGTCCTTGAAGTCCTCGGCGAACTTCTTGGCGAGCTTCTTGCAGTGCTGAGCGGCGTTCTCGCAGAGATCGAAGACGTTGGTGAGGCCGGTGATCATGTCCTCGTAGTGGTCATAGCCCTCGGTCTGCTGAAGGATCTCGACAGCAAGAGCGATGGCATAGCCGGGCTTCTCGCACTTGGCAGCGTAGTTGGCGTGGAAGCCGTGAACGATGACGTGGTCGGCGTCGACGGTCAGAGCGGAGCCAGCCTTGTTGGTGAGGGAGACGACCGGGCAGTTGTGCTTCTTGGCGGTCTTGTTGGCCTCGACGGTCTCGGGCGTGGAGCCACCGAGGGAGCAGGTGATCACGAAGGTGTGCTCGTTGACCCAGGAAGGCGTGTCGTAGTTGAACTCGTTAGCGGTGAAGATCTGAACGTTCAGCTTGTCCGTGTTGTTGGCCAGGAAGTACTTGGCGGGGTAAAGGTCGGACATGGAAGCACCGCAGCCGACGAAGGCGACGCTGTGGATCTCGTGGTTGGACAGGACGTCAGCGACGATCTGCTTAGGGAGGTTAAGGTCGATCTCGTACATCTGACACATTCCTTTCGATTTTTGCGGCGCCACATTGCCGAGCGCTCGCAGGGTTACCGTGGTTTGGACCGAGTCGCCGGCCCGTTGAGGATGTGTCAAAGGAACTGTCCCTTTGACACATTTAGGGATGGAAGCCTGCCTGGGGTATGGGATGTCAGGCAGGCTCCCCGGGGAAAGCGATTAGACGCTTGGTCGCGACTAGGCCAGGATGCCGGCCGCGGAGAGGGCGATGCCGCCCACGATGGCGATCACGAGAAGCCAACCGGTGTTGACGTTCTTCTTGATGAGCCGGTACATAAGGCCGGTGAGGCCGAGGGAGATCATCTGGGGCATCATGCCATCCAGGATGTCTTGGATCACGACGGTGCCGTCAGCGAACTGCAGCGGGGTGGTGGCGCCGATCAGCGTGGCGATCATGCCGCCCACGGACATAAGACCCACGATGCCGCAGACATACATGAGCTTCTCCATGAGGTCGCCGCCCTGAAGCTTGCTCAGGTACTCGTGGCCGCCCTGATAGCCCATCTTGGCTGCGAACCAAGTGATCAGCACAGAGGGGACGATGGAGATGAGCATGGCCAGGATCGGGCCCATGATGGAGCCCTGCTGAGCCAGCTGAACGCCCAGACCAAAGGCGATAACGCGGATGGTGCCCTGGAAGAAGGAGTCACCGATGCCGGAAAGCGGACCCATGAGGGAGGTCTTGACCGCGTTGATCGAATCGGGATCGAAGTTCTCGGGGTCCTTGGCGTACTCCTCCTCCATGGAGGCGGAGAGGCCCAGGATGAAAGCGCTCGTCTGCGGGGTGCAGTTGTAGAACGCCATGTGACGGTGGTAAGCCTCTTTCTTAGCAGCGAGCTGCTTGGGGTCGGACTCGTCCGGATAGAGGCGATCGAGCGTGGGAACCATGCCGTAGAGGAAGCCCATGTTCATCTGACGCTCGTAGTTCCAAGAGGCCTGGATGGCCCAGGAGCGCCAGAAGAACTGGCTGACCTTCTTGTTCAGGGACACGTCCTTGGTTGCGGTTGCCATAGTGTGTTCCTCCTTAGTCTTCGTCGTCTTCGAGCGGATCGTAGTCGGAATCGACACCGGCGGCTGCATGGGAACCGTTGAACTTGAAGCCCATGAAGACGACAGCCAGGCACACACCGATCAGAGCGACCGCGATGACGGACAGGTTGAGGTAAGCGGCGAGCAGGAAACCGATGAACAGGAACGGAGTCATACCCTTCTTGATCATCATGGTGAGCAGCAGGGCCAAGCCGTAGGCGGTCATGATCTTGGTCGAAACGTTAAGACCGGTGGACAGCCACTCGGGAACCATGTTGACGATGGCCTGAACCAGGTCGGTGCCAACAAAGACGGCGAGGAAGATCGGCAGGAAGTACATGACGGCGTACAGACCGGAGCCGGCGCAGATGTGCATGCGGTAGGCGGTCTTGAACTTTCCGTTATCGATCGCGCTATCTGCCACATGGGTGAGGGCGGCGATGATGGAACGGAACACGATGCCGAGGAGCTGACCCAGGACGGCGACCGGGATGGCGATCGTCATGGCGGTCTCGGCGGAAGCATCGGTCAGGCACGCAAAGGCAGCGGCCACGATGCCGCCCAGGACCATATCGGGCGGAACGGCGGCACCGACCTGCACCAGGCCCATGGACACGAGCTCGACGGCGGCACCGACGGCAAGGCCGGTGGGCACATCGCCCAGCAGCAGACCGACGAGCGTAGCGCCAACGAGGGGCTGCTCGAAGTTAAGACGACCGAGCAGGCGGGAGTCCCACATGCAGAACACGCCGACGAGGCCGACGAGCACCGCACTGATGAACGTATTCATACCCTTCTCCTTTCAGTCAGGCAAAAGCCTGGTTGATTACAGCTTGGCGTCGATGTCGACGCTCTGATACGTAGGGGTCTGCTGAACATAGAGCTTGATGCCCATGTCGAGCAGCTGGTTGACGTCGGCCTTCTGGTTGGCGTCGAGGAAGACGGAGCTGTCCTTGCCGCCGACCTGATCGGCACCGTCGTGGTTGGCGGTGGCGCCCAGGTTGATGGCGTCGAGCTTGTAGCCCTGGCAGAACTGCAGCATCTCGGCAGTATTGCCAAAGACGAACATGACGCGCTCGCCGAGGGTGTTGAGCTTGTCCATCTTGGCGAGGGCACGCTCGACGGTGAAGACGTTCAGGCGAACGCCCTGGGGCTTGGCCAGCTTAAGAGCACCCTTCTTGATGTCATCGTTGGCGGCAGCGTTGTCGACGACGATGATGCGCTCGGCCTGAACCTTGGTGGTCCAGGTAAAGACGACCTGGCCGTGCAGCAGACGGTAATCAAGACGTGCGAGGACGATCTTGGCGGGACCGGAGCTGTGACGGGACGCCTTGGCCTTCTTGGCGGGAGCCGCGGCGGCCTCGACCGGTGCGTTGGGGTTGGTCAGACCGGTGCGGGCCTCATTGATGAGGGCCGCGAGCTCGGCGCCCTTGACGGGGACGGGGCTCATAGCGAGCGTAAGCGCCAGCGGGATGTTGAAACCGCTGACAACCGTGAACTTCGTGCCGTTCTTGGAAAGCTCGACCATGTTGTTGTTGACCGAGCTGCCGAGCATATCGGTCAGCACATAGACGGTGTCGTCCGCGTTAAACGTGGCGATCATGGCGTCCACCTTGTCGGTGATGGGCTCCTTGTCGTCACGAGCAAGCGACACGACGTGGACGTTCGACACGTCGCCGAGAACCATCTCGAGCGTGTCTTTGGCGCCTGCGGCCAGGCCGCCATGAGATGCGAGAATGATCTGATTCATCTTGCCTCCTCCTTTTCGTTATGGTCATTATAACGTCTTATACGTTGCGGATATTGCTAATTAGTATAAAGACCGCTCGCGGGTGAAAATCGACCGTTGACGGGTTTAACGTACTTGAAACGTTGGGGCTGGGTTGGCCGGCGCTGACTGGATAACCCCAGGTCGGACACCGCGCGCAATCCCCTATCGCACGAAGTACCAGGGGCTTTCCTGTACGGTGGGCTCCAGCGCGATGCCGGTGCGTTCCTTAAACAGATCCATGTCCTGAGATTTTTCAGTCCACCACGCATTGGGCTTAAAGGTCATGCTCTCGACAATACGTTTGACAATGACGCTGTTGCGCAGCTTGGAGAAATCGGTGTTCATGATCAGGATGGACGCGAGCACCAGCACGATGCCCAGGACCTTGATCGCGCCGGCGGGCTCGGCATAGACACCAATGCCCACCAGTACGGTGACGACCGTCTCGAAAGACATTACGACGGGAACTTTCGATGTCTCGAGCCCCATGGACAGACCCTGCATATATAAGATGTAAGCCACGGCTGTGGGGATGAGTCCAAAGCCAAGGAACAGCAGCAGCAGCTGTGGCGACATTGCCGCGGCGACATCCGGCCACGGAGCCGCGATAGCCGCCATAACCGCACCGCCAAAAACAAAGCCCCAAAACGTGACAGCCAGCGGGTGGACCGTCTTGGTTGCTATCCGGCTAAACACCGCGAGCGACGCACCACAAAGGCCTGCAATCACGCCCGACGTGACGCCCCAAACCGAAAAATGAAAACCGGAAAGGTCGCCATTGGTCACCGCAAGCACGCAGCCAACGATGTTAAACACAATGGCAACGAGCTTGTTGGGGGTCACGTCCTCGCGATAAAGCACGCGGCCGAGCATGACGCCAAACACCGGCGAGGTGTAGAGCAGCACCGAGGCCGTGGACATGCCCACCTCGCCCATGCACTCGTAATAAAGCGTGTTAGCGGTGGCGAGGCCGATAATGCCAAGAAGCGCACAGGGAACAAGCTCTTTAGGACTTGCCTTGAACAGTGCCAGGGGACCCGATGCTTTTCCCTCACGATCGCCTCCCTGGCAACCCATGAACGCCAAGACCGGAGCCATTAAGACGGCACCCGACAACAGGCGAAAGGCCGCCATGCTCTGAGACGAAACGCCCATGGCCGAGATGCCGTTTACAAAGATTCCGATGCTGCCCCACATAAGCGCGGCGACCAGCACCAGCACATAGCCCAGATTGCTTTTCTTCAACGCAGCCTCCTCGGTATTGTTTCCAATATGTTTCACACTACGTTATAGTCGTTATATACATTTTTCAAGACACAAATCGGCGAGCGGAAAAATCTGCTCTACCGCTACAACCCATTGGTGCAAAGGGGTCAGGTTCATATGCGCCAACTTGGTGCAAAGTAACCTGTCCCCAATGACTAGGACTGTCCCCAAGTGCCGAACGTCTCCAAGTGCCGCATCTGGGCCAAGGCGACGCCGATGCTTTGGCAACGCCAGCGAAAACCCACCTGAGCGAGCAAGGTGCCTTGAAGCGAAGCGGCATTGACCTTCTGGTCATGCCGCTGAAGCTGAAAGGCAGATTGCCGCTCAGGTGGGTTTGCAGCGTCGAGCCGTTACGGCGTTTGGTAAAACGCCGTAACTAATAATCCAGCTTCCACATGTAGCGGCGCGTCATGTAGTCCTTGTGCGTGACGGCAGAGAGCGCGCGCATGTAGACGTTGTTGAGGATCGGGGCGAAGATCAGGTGGTTGAAGTACTCGCTCACGCTGTCCTTGATGTCGTTGAGGCCGAGCTCCTTGGCATCGAGCTGATAGACGCGCTCGCCACCGTACTGGTTGACGAAGCGGATGCCGCGCTCGTCGTTGCAGCGGCTGCGGCCGACGCTGATGAGCTGGAACAGCGAGGTACGCTTGTCCAGGATCTCGAAGGGACCGTGGAAGAAGTCGCAGGTGTTGATGGTGCAGGAGTCAATCTGCAGCATCTCCTGCACGTTGCAGATGCTAAAGACGTAGGCGGCACCAAAGAGCGGACCCTGAGCCATGACGTTGATGCAGGGCTTGTCGGCGTTCTGCTCGGCCCACTTGGCAGCAAGCGGACGGGTGTACTCGACGGCCTTGCGATAGATGGGGTCGACCAAGTCGAACGCGGCCATAGCGGTCTCGTACTCGGCATAGCCCTCGGTCTGCTGCGTAAGCTCCATGGCGATCATGGTCACGACGGCGGAGTTGGTGCGGCCCATGCAGGACTCGTCGACGGCCAAGCTGTCGTACTGGATCTTGTAGTCGCAGACCTCGGTGAGGCCGGACTCGTCAACATAGATGGCGATGGTGCTGGCGCCGTGGTCCTTGGCGACCTGGGCGGCGACGATGGTCTCCTTGGTGCCGCGCATGGACACGACGACGGCCAGGGTGTTCTCGTTAACGTAGGCGGGGGTTGCGTGCACGAACTCGTTGCTGGTGTAGCTGGAGCTCACGACCTGCGTGGCCTCGTGCTCCATAAAGTACTGGGCAGGATAGTTGCCGCCGTTGGATCCGCCGGCGCCAATCCACACGACGCGCTTGATGCCGCCCTTGTCTGCCTTGTCAGCCAAAACCTGGGAGACGACATCCTTAACCTGTTCCTGAGTAGTCATCGTGCATCAGCCTTTCTTCTCGTTTGATGCTCTCGATGGCATACAAGTTACATACATGTTTTGGTTATGTCGACTAGTTGTATGCTATATTTGACTTAGAAATTCTGCTGGTAAGGTTTTCGACTTCTCGTTACCAGCAGTTTTGTTGTTGTATTGAATACATGCTTGATTAGACTCGCATACAAGTTAGATACAGGTTGATCACATGAACGCTTCGTCTAAAAAGAAACTGAGCCAATACGAGCGCTTGGCGGGCATGTTGCGTGACCGCATCGCCGCCGGTATCTACGCACGCGGAGACAAGCTGCCGTCCGAGATGGAACTCATGGACGAATCGGGGCTGTCGCGCAGCACCGTGCGCCACGCCCTTAAGGTACTCGTTGATGAGGGCCTGGTGCGCACCGAGCGCGGGCGCGGCGCCTTTGTGGCCGACACGCCCGCGCTCCACGAAAACAACCTGGTGTTTTCGAGCTATACCAAGCAGGTCGAAGGCCAGGGCATGAAGCCCACCACGCGCACGGTGGACTCGGGCTTTACCAAGGCGGGCGGCAGCATAGCTAAGTTCTTTGATGCCGCCGTGGGCAGCAAGCTCGTCAAACTTGTCCGCCTGCGCTACCTGGACGATGCGCCGCTGTGCCTGGAGACCACCTACCTGCCGCCAAGCTTCGAGACGCTCATCGATCGCGATATCAACGGTTCGCTCTACGCCACGCTACGACAGGAGTTCCATCGCGCGCCGGCACAGGGGCACAAGACCTTTGAGGTGTGCTATGCCTCGCAAAACGAGGCGTTTTTGCTCAACGTTGAGCGCGGGCAGGCGCTGATCCTGATCACCGACTACGTCTACGACACCGACGGCCGACCGCTCCATGTCTCCAAGCGCATCCAGCGCACCGACCGCGCCAAATACACCGAGCCCATCGGCTAACCTGCCAAAATAAACCTGTCCCTAAATGGTAGGTTTGGGGAGGTCGGGGAACCAGGTTGGCTTGGGTTGGTTGGGTGTGCGCTCGGCCAGGACCAACTCCATCCAGCACATGTCGTACCAGCGGCCGAACTTTTGGGCACAGCGGTCGAAAGCACCCACCAAGCGATATCCCATATGGGCATGGAAGTCCTGACTGTTGTGCGTCAGGTACTCGTCGTCCTTATCGTGCGGCACGGCGATGAGCGCGCACATGTTGGTGATGCCCATCGCGACCAGGCATTGTTTGAGCGCATCGTGCAGCTTGCGGCCCAGCCCGCCGTGACGCACGTCGCGCGCCAGGTAGATCGACGTCTCGACCGACCAGTCGTATGCCTCGCGGCTGTTGAGCGAACTCACATAGGCATAGCCTACCGGACGCCCGTCCAACTCCATCACCAAATACGGATAGCGCTTGAGCGTACGCTCAATACGCCCGGCGAACTCCTCAACGCTCGGCACCTCGTATTCGCAGGTAATCGCCGTCTGGCGCACATACGGCTCATAGATGGCAAGCAACGCCGGCGCATCATCGGGCGTCGCCAGACGAATCGTCGGCTCGGACATCTCGGTCATACAACCCTTCTCCCTCAAAAACAAAGGCCGCCTTGCGCCAAACCCAAGCGCAAGGCGGCCCCCGTCATCATGTCAACTTACAGGACAGCCGCCAGCGCGTCGATGTCCTCCTGCGTCGTGGCCCAGCTGGTGCAAAAGCGCACCACCGTGTGGGTATCGTCGTACTTTTCCCAGTACTCGATCGCCGCATGCTCGCGAATGCGGGCCATGTCCTCGTTGGGCAGAATCACGAACTGCTGGTTTGTGGGCGTCTCCAAGAAGAACTGGTAGCCGCGCTCGTGCAGCACGCGACGCAGCGCCTGAGCGGTCTCAATCGCCTGGCGACCAATCTCAAAATACAGGCCGTCAGTAAAGAGCACCTCAAACTGCACGCCCGTCAGGCGGCCCTTGGCCAACAGCGCGCCGTGCTGCTTAATACGCGGAATGGGGTGCGCCGGGGCGTGCATGCCGCAGAACACCACAGCCTCGCCGCAGAGCGCACCGCACTTGGTGCCGCCGATGTAGAACACGTCACACAGCTGCGCCAGCTCGGGCAGGGTAATGTCGCACTCATCGGCCGCCAGCGCATAGGCCAGACGAGCACCGTCCACAAACAGCGGAATCTCGCGCTTCTGGCACACCGCGTGAATCGCCGCGAGCTCGGCCTTGGAGTACAGCGTGCCGTACTCGGTCGATAGACTCACGTACACGGCGCCCGGGAACACCGTGTGCTCGTAGCTCTCGTTTTCGTAGAACACCTGGATATAGTTCTCGAGGTCCTCGGCGTGCATCTTGCCCTCGTAGCCGGGGATGGTGAGTACCTTGTGGCCGCCAAACTCGATGGCGCCCGCCTCGTGGCAGGCGACGTGACCAGTCTCGGCAGCAACGACGCCCTCGTACGGCGCGAGCAGCATGTCAATCACCGTGGCGTTAGCCTGCGTGCCGCCCACCAGGAAAAACACGTCGGCATCGGGGGCCTGGCAGGCCTCGCGAATAAGTTGCTTGGCACGCTCGGTATGTGCATCGGTACCGTAGCCGGGCTGCGGCTCCATATTGGTGTCGACGAGCGCCTGCAGCACCGCCGGGTGTGCGCCGTGGGAATAATCGTTGTTAAACGCGAGCATGGCAATCCTCTCTTACCGGGTATCGGTCAGATGATTCAAACGGAGCTATTGTACGCCGTTGGGATAGGCAATACGCGCGGCAAGGCACTCAAGCGCCAGCACCAGGGCAAAGCCGCAGATCACATCACTCAAAAAATGCGCTCCGATCACGATACGGCCAAAGGCGACAAGCGCCGCGACCACAGCCGCCATCCAAAAGACCACCCGGCGGCGCGACGGCTTTTCCTTAAAGGCCGCTGCGGGAAGCCCGGCGAGCATCAGGCCAATCGCCGCATGCGCGGTGTGTCCACTCGCGAACGACTTAAAGCCGTCCTTGATTACGCCGGCGGCGATATAGCTCCACTTGTCGGGGTTGCCAATCACCCACCACGGCTGAAAATTGAGCCCCGGCGTGACCTCGATCACGCGCATGCGCGGACGCGACCACAGCGGCTTGACGATCACGTTGAGGATAATGGCCTGAGCGACCCACACGGCAAGCACCATCAACGCCCAGCGCCTGAGCTCATCGGGCTCGGTCGCGCGCGTGAGGCGATAGATGATAAGGTTGGCGGCGATGACCAGCACAAACGTCAACACCAGCTGAACGGCAATGAGTTTACCGCTAACCCGCAGGGACGAAACGATCTCGTAGCCGGCCAGGCCAACGTTGACGAGGATGCCGAGCACGGCAAGCCATTTGCTCCCCCTGGAGTCGGGACGCATCGCGCGTACGAGCATAACGCCCGCGACGCTCGCCGTCAGCTCGAACGGCAGCTCGCCGGCGGCCTCGACAAAGCGGCCGTACATGCTGCCGATATTGAACAGCGCGCTCGAGATCTGATAATCGAAGAAACTGCCCACGCCCAGACAAAGGCACAGGATAACCGCGATAATGGCGACATCTTTCTTATAGATGTATCCGAACATGCTTTCCTTTCGGTCGGGCGAAGGGTCGACCCGCAACGTGGTGGGGCAAAGATAGCTTTGTCCCATAAATACCCTTACAGGTTGAGCATAAGTGAGCGATAACGTTCCATTTGTGGCAAGGTGGCCCGAAGGAGGAGGGAAGCGTACTTGCGTACGCGACCGACGAGTGAGGGTCAGATTGCCCAAATGGAGCGTTTGCAGCGTCGACCCGCTAGTCGTCGTCGCTAGCACCCAGCTGTTGCAGCAGCATGAGCGCCGCGGCCACAGGGCCGGTGCCGTCGTTGGCGTCGAGACCGCGACCCAGGCCGCTGCCCGCACCGGCGCCTGCCTTGTAGGGTACCGACAGCTTGCGGCTCTTGGGGAAGTTCACCGCGCCATAGCGGGTCTTAAGCTCAAAGGCCACCTTCTTGGGCACGTCGACGCCCAAAAACGTGATGCGGCCGCCACTGAGCGTGACGCTTTCGAGCCCCAGGCGCTCGCCGCGAATGCGGATTCGTGCGCGATTGAACAGGTTGAGTCCCGCCAACGGCAGCTCGCCATGCGCGGCCTCGGTCTCTTCCTGCACCTCGTCGATACTCTCAAGGTCCTCGGCCGCTGCAATCTTACGGTACACGAGCACGCGCTGATCCACCGCCGGCAGGTACTCCTCGGACAAGAAGTAGTCGGCCGGCAGGTTAATACCCACGCTCGCCGCCTCCACGCCGGCGTCGTCATCGCCGCGCGCCTCAGCCACGGCCTGGCCCAGCATCTGCGTAAACAGGTCAAAGCCCACGCTCGACAGGTTGCCGTGCTGCTCGGCTCCCATAAGCGAGCCGGCACCGCGGATCTCCAGATCGCGCATGGCGATGCGCATGCCGCTGCCCAGGTCCTGGAACTCGGAAAGCGCGGTCAGACGCGCCGTAGCCTCCTCGGTGAGCGGCAGCTCACCCGGGAACATAAAGTACGCGTATGCCTGCGTGGCCGAGCGGCCAACACGGCCCTTGAGCTGGTAGAGCTGTGCCAGGCCCAAGCGCTGCGAGTCCTCGATGATCAGCGTGTTGGCCGTTGCGTTGTCGATGCCGCTCTCCACGATGGTCGTGGCGATGAGCACGTCGATCTTCTTGGTCGCGAACTCGATCATCACGTCCTCGACCTCGCGCGGGCTCATCTTGCCGTGCGCCACGCCCACGCGCGCCTCGGGCGCGGCCTCGTGCACGCGCGCCACGGCGTCGTCGATGGTCTTGACGCGGTTGGACACGTAATACACCTGACCGCCGCGGCTCACCTCCAGGCGAATCGCCGCACTCACCACGTCGGGGTCGTACTCCCCCACGTGCACGATCACGGGACGACGCCCGGTCGGCGGTGTGGTGATCAGGCTCATGTCGCGCACGCCGCTCGTGGCCATCTGCATGGTTCGCGGAATCGGCGTTGCCGAAAGCGTGAGCACGTCAATCTGCTCGCGCAGGTTCTTGAGCTGCTCCTTGTGCTGCACACCAAAGCGCTGCTCCTCGTCAATGATCACCAAGCCTAGGTTCTTGGGGTTCACATCGGCCGAAAGCAGACGATGCGTGCCGATGAGCACGTCGATCGTGCCCTCGGCAAACGCCTTGAGCGCGCGCTTCTGCTGCGCCGGCGTGCGGAAGCGGCTGAGCACCTCGACCTCGAGGCCAAACGGGGCAAAGCGCTCAAAGAAGGTCTCGTAGTGCTGCTGGGCCAGAATGGTTGTGGGGCAGAGCACCATGACCTGACGGCCGGAGTCCACGCACTTAAACGCCGCGCGCAGGGCAACCTCGGTCTTGCCGAAACCCACGTCGCCGCACAGCAGGCGGTCCATGGGCTTGGGCGCCTCCATGTCGGCCTTGATGTCGGCGATAGCCTCCAGCTGGTCACGCGTCTCGTCGTAGGGGAAGCTCTCCTCCATCTCGATTTGCTCGGGCGTATCGGGCGGACAGGCGATACCGGTAATCGACGAGCGGCGTGTATACAGGTCGACCAGGTCAAACGCCAGCTTTTTGGCGTTCTTGCGTGCCTTGTTGGTGGCACGCGTCCAGTCGGCGGTATTGAGCCTGGTCAGGCGCGGCTTGTCACCGTCGGGACCGACGTATCGCGTGATGCGGTCGACCTGCTCGAGCGGCACGTAGAGCTTGTCGCCGTCGGCATATTCCAGCAAAAAGTAGTCGCGCTCCTTGCCGCCCACTTCCTGGCGCGCGATCTCGCTAAAGAGCGCGATGCCGTGGGTGGCGTGCACCACGTAATCGCCCGGCTTAAACGGGAACGTGATCTGCGTAATGTCCACCTTGCGGCGGCTGCGCGCGCGGTTGGCGTCCATGCGGGCGTTGAGGTCGGCGATCGAGAACACGGCCAGGTTGGCATCGGGCACCACCACGCCCTGCGGCAAGGCGGCATCGACAAAGGTCACACGTCCGCGCGAAATAGTGGGCACGGCGGCGCC
>CALHJX010000004.1:0-2793 GCA_938033385.1 uncultured Collinsella sp.
GAGCGCCAGCACGTCGTTGACGCCGTCGCCCGTCATGGCCACGGTGTGCTCGCGGCGCTTGAGCGCCTGCACGAGCTCGCGCTTCTGCTGCGGGGTCACACGACCAAAGACATGGTAGCGGTCCACTGCGGCATCGAGCTTGGCCGGCGTATCGAGCGTCGTGGCGTCCACATAAGCGTCCGCCCCCGGCACGCCCACCACGCGCGCGATCGACGACACCGTACGCGGGTCGTCGCCGCTGATCACGTTGAGGGTCACGCCCTGCTCGTTAAAGTAGCCGATGGTCTCGGCCGCCGAGGTACGAATCTCGTCGCGGATGGTCACAAATCCCACGGGCTCGGCCTCGCCCACCATATCCCCATCGGGCGTAAAGCCGTCCACGCGCGCCACCACGAGCACGCGGCAGGTATCGGCAAGCTCGGCGACACGGTTCTCGACCTGGGCAAACGCACGATCAGAGAGCACAAATTGCGCGGCGCCCATTACGTAGGAGCCCTGCGCAAAAGAAGCGCCGCTCCATTTTTTAGACGACGAGAATGGAATGACCGACAGCGGCTCGGACACCTCGACCGGGCGATCGGCGTAATAGTTGAGCAGCGCCTGGCAGGTCTCGTTGGCATCGGCCGAAGTCGCACGTGCCACGTTAGCCAGCGCAAAATCGAGCACTGTGGTATCGACGGGAACAGCCGCCTCGTCCGAGTCCACGCCAAAGCCAACACCCTCAACAGGCAGCGGATACGTGCCCTCGACCTCCATACGGCCCGACGTGATGGTGCCCGTCTTGTCCAGGCACAGCACGTCGACGCGAGCGAGTGTCTCGATGCAGTAGAGCTGCTGTGCCAGCACCTTGCGGCGGGCCAGGCGCACCGTGGCGATGGCGAGCACCGACGAAGTCAGCAGCACCAGGCCTTGCGGGATCATACCCAGCAGGGCGCCCACCGTGGACAGCAGCGCCGACGAAGGCACATGACCGGCCAACAGCTCGGAGAAGCACCACGAAAGCGCGCTATCGCCCGGGGTTCCCGCGGCATCCCACAGCTCGCTCACACTCGAGGCAAACAACGCCAAACCGAGCGGGATCATGATGATGCTCGCAAAGCGCACGATGGCGTTCAGCGCGTTCATGATCTCGGAATTAACCTTTTTGACGTACTTGGCCTCGTTATTAATTTTGGCCACGTAGTTGTCGGCGCCGACATGGATCACGCGGGCGCGCAGCAGGCCCGAGTCGATAAAGCTGCCGCTCATGAGCTCAGAGCCTGGCTGTTTCTTAATAAGGTCGCTCTCGCCCGTCAGCAGGCTCTCGTTCACGAGCGCCTCGCCCGACACCACCACGGCGTCGGCGGGAATCTGGTCGCCGCGCCCCAAGCGGATGATGTCGTCGAGCACGATCTGGTCCAGGTCGAGCTCCACCTCGGCGCCGTCGCGCACCGCGATGGCCTTCTTGGAGGTCAGCAGCGTGAGCTTATCGACCATCTTCTTGGAACGCATGGACTGAATGACGCCAATAGCGGTATTGAGGAACACCACGAACAGGAACGTCAGATTCTTAAACGAACCGGTCAAAATGACCAGGAACGCCAAGATCACGTTGATCAAATTGAACAACGTGCAGAGGTTCTCGATGATGAGCTCTTTGACCGACTTGGTCTTGAGCTCCATGTTGCGGTTGATCTTACCGGCGGCGATGCGCTCCTCGACCTCGGCGGTCGAGAGTCCGCGCTCGATATCCGTTGCTGCCATACCACGTCCCATCACGTCGCGTCGGTATAAGAAAAACCGCCCGGACCATGCGAGGTTCGGACGGTCTTACGTTCGATGGTGCCCCATGTTGGATTCGAACCAACGGCCTTCTGCTCCGGAGGCAGACGCTCTAATCCCCTGAGCTAATAGGGCCAACGTTTGGCATTATACCCAAGTGCACCACGGGCTATCAAAATAAAAGAAAAAGCTTTGCAATTACGTGGAAGACGCGATGCAACGGCCCACTTTAGAAGGCAAAAGCGAGTCAGATAGTATAAACTCTCATGCACCATATATATACGGCTCGCAATGCGGGCCGTTTTTGCAACGGCTAACCATCGAGGTGAGAGGCACACCATGATTGCAATTCTAAAGCAGAGCGCCAGCGACGAGGCCGTAAGCCATATCGTCAGCTGGATTGAGAAAAAGGGTCTGAAGACCGATGTCTCGCGCGGCGAGAACGAGACGATCATCGGCCTGGTGGGCGATACGACCAAGATCGACCCGTTCCTGCTCGAGTCCATGGATGTCGTCGAGCGCGTGCAGCGCGTCTCCGAGCCGTTCAAGCGCGCAAATCGCAAGTTCCACCCCGAGGACTCCGTCATCGACTGCGGTCACGGCGTCAAGATCGGCGGCGACCAGTTCCAGGTCATCGCCGGCCCCTGCTCCGTCGAGGGCGAGAACCTCATCCGCATCGCACGCCGCGTAAAGGCCGCCGGCGCCACGATGCTGCGCGGTGGCGCCTACAAGCCCCGCACCTCCCCGTACGCCTACCAAGGCATGGGCCCCGCCGGCCTGGACCTGCTGTGCGAGGCGTCTGCCGAGCTCGACATGCCGATCGTTACCGAGATCATGGACCCGCGCGACGTGCAGGTCTTCTTGGACAAGAAGATTGACGTCATGCAGATCGGCGCCCGCAACGCCCAGAACTTCCCTCTGCTCAAAGAGGTCGGCAAGACCAAGACCCCGGTCCTGCTCAAGCGCGGTATGTCCGGCACGATCGACGAGCTGCTCATGGCAGCCGAGTACAGCATGAGCGAGGGCAACGAC
>CALHJX010000005.1:0-5118 GCA_938033385.1 uncultured Collinsella sp.
AGTCGTTGGGGACGTTCTTGTTTGACTAGTCGTTTAAGAACGTCCCCAACGACTATCTGGGCAAACGTCCAAACCGCCGTAAGGGAGTTGCCTTCCCTCGTGGCGGTCTTCTAGCAGAAAAACCAAGTGAGTAGGCTTTTTGCAGGAGGCCAAGCACGCCCCAAAACGCCACAGTTCTGACCTGCGGTTTTATTGAGCATTTGTCACGATGTGCTCGGCAGGTTCAGAAAAGTCTACTCACTTGCATCCGAGACACCCCCAGATAGGCAAAAGCCGCCGCGAAAGGGCCCCTGGTTCCTTCGCGGCGGTCATACGCCTCTGATTTTGCGACGATTTTGCCCGCTTGTTACTCGCTGTAGCGGGTGGCGATGGCGGCTCGCACCATGCCGGTGCTCATGAGGTAGGTCACCAGGAAGTAGCCACCGTATGCTGCCAGGAAGATTGCACAGGTGAGGCTCACGGTGCCGCCGATGCTCATATTTCCGAATATGCTCACCAGCTCGATGATCACCTTAAGTGCCACAAAGGAGTGCGCCAGGCCCACTGCCAGCGGGAACAGGAAGAATACTGCTTGCTGCGCCATCACCGAATGGCGAATCTGGCGGTCGTCGCAGCCGATCTGTGCCAGCACACGATAGCTGCGGCTGCCGTCGGCCACGTTGGAGAGTTGCTGGATCGACAGAATCGCCGCGCATGCAACGACCAATACAAAGCCGATGTAGATGGCTAGGTAGCTAATAAGACCGTTCATTTGCGCTGCTTGCGCGTACATCTCGGAGCGTGTGATGAAGGTTCCCCACGACCCCGGCTCCTTGCCGTCAACGAGCAGATTGTCGAGCACAGTGTATTTAATACTCTCGTCTGCCTCGGTCGTATCCATCCCCTGTTTGTAGTTAACGAGCAGACTACTGGAATACGGCTGCAGATTAAGTTGGGACAACAGCTCGTCGGCAACGACGACGGTACCCCCATTACTGCCCATCGCCGAGTTGGCGATGGCCGCCGTATCTTCGTCCGACTTATCGGTTGCGGGCTTGAGCGTATGCCCGCCCAAGGTAAGGGTATGGCCGCCAGCCATATACTTGGTGTACAGGTCGACCAGCTCGCCGCCCATATCACACGTGAGCAGATACTGGTCGTGACCGATGTGCACCGGCTCCTTGCCCATCATCTGGCGCAGTTTGTTGTACTGACTTGCCGGCGTCACAGACAGGCCTGTCATGTCGGCGCTGCTGCCCTCGAACGCCTTGGGGAGCTTTTCGCCCATGGTCTTGCACATCTCACTTGGAGTCACCGATGGATCCGAGCCGCCAAGCGGGTAGCTCAGATACGAATCGATCTGTACATGCTCGCCGGCAACATCGGCGATATTGACCTTCTTGCCGGTCTCGTCGTTGTTGTCCGCCGACTTGCCCTTAATACCGTCTGCAACGTTATCGGGGTCGACACGATCGCCGTGCCATGCGGAGTACAAATCGACCGTACTATCGGCCAGCACCATGCGATCGGCCTCAGACGGATTGACATACTCTTTGTAGTAGTCGAGCGTATCGGGCGCGTAATAGATATACGTCTGCGACATGTCGGCCGGATTATAGCGCTCCAGGTTTTCGTTCATCACGTTGGCAATTGACATACCGCACGTCACCGAGGTGATAGCCAAAAACAGGAGCATCGCGATGACGCCCATCGAAAAGCACACCGTGTTGACCTTGGCCGCAAGCTGGCGCACGGTAAACATATTGAGGCCGCGCCAATACACGCTGCGCAGGCTCTGCAGCAGCTTAATGAGCATGCCCGAGAGTCCCCAGAACAGGGCAAAGGTGCCCACGGTAACCATAGCGGTCGTAATACCAAACTGGTTCATGGCCTCTTGCAGCTTGCTGTCCGTCGCGGTTAGCGGGAACCCATCACGTAGCAGACGGTAATAGGCCACGCCCACAAGCACCACGCCCACGGCAAAGATGGCAATCGCGATCCAGGGGTTGCGCGTCTTGATGCTCTCGTTGCGACGCTCGGCACCCATAAGCTCGATGAGTTTGGTACGACGCACGGCGCGAAGGTTCAGCAGTAGCGTGAGCACAAACATTACGAGCATGCAGGCAAGGGTCAGATTGAACGCATGCACCGAGAAAAAGAAGTGGAAATTGGCGATCTGTGTCTTAAAGAGCGAGGCCGTAAAGAACGTCATGAGCTGGGAGAGTCCCATACCCAACACAATGCCGGCGACAAAGGCCACGACCGAGACGATCACGGTCTCGAGCGCCATGATCGTGGCGACGCGCCCGCGCCCCATGCCGAGCACCTGGTACAGGCCAAACTCCTTCTTGCGGCGTTTCATGATGAAGTTATTGGCATACACCATCAAAAAGGCCATGACACCGGCCAAAAAGTACGTCAGGTTGCCGAGCATGCTGCCCATAACCTGCGCCAAGCCCTCTTCATCGATGCCGGCGATGTCGACCTGCATCGAGATGGTGTTAAAGGCATAGAAGACCGTGACGCCCAGGGTGAGCGTCAAAAGGTAGACGAGGTAGTCGCGGCCGGCGCGGCGGACGTTGCCCCAAGCGAGTTTACAGAGCATCGGAGCCCTCACCGCCCATCATGGCAACGACCTCCATAATGCGGTCGAAGAACTCTCGGCGGTCGGTGTCGCCGCGGCGCAGCTCGGTGAAGATCTTGCCGTCGCGGATAAACAGCACACGGCTCGTGTAGCTGGCGGCAAAGCTGTCGTGCGTGACCATGAGCACGGTGGCGCGTAGGCGGCGGTTAAGGGCCTCCAGGCTCTCGAGCAGCAGGCGAGCGCTCTTGGAATCGAGAGCGCCGGTGGGCTCGTCGGCCATGATCATGGTGGGGTCGGTGACGAGCGCGCGAGCCGCGGCAACGCGCTGCTGCTGACCGCCGGACATCTGGTAGGGATACTTGTCGAGCACCTGACTGATGGACAGGCGCGCTGCCACATCCTGCACGCGGGCCGAAATCTCTGCCGAGTTTGTGCGGGCGATGGTGAGCGGCAGGGCGATGTTCTCGCGTGCCGTGAGCGTATCGAGCAGGTTAGAATCCTGGAAGATAAAGCCGAGCTCCTCGCGGCGGAACTGCGAGAGCTTGGCCTGCTTCATGCGTGTTACGTCCTGCCCGTTGATGCGGATCGTGCCACTTGTGGCGCTATCGATGGTCGACACGCAGTTGAGCAACGTCGACTTGCCCGAGCCCGAAGCGCCCATGATGCCCACAAATTCGCCGCGGTTGACGGTAAAGCTGACGTCATTGAGCGCGCGGGTCACGTTGCCCAGCGCTCCATATACCTTTTCGAGATGCGCGACCTCCAGTACCGGGGTCGCCATGTGCGTGCTTTGCATACCGAGTCCTTTCTTGCGATTAGTCTACGGCATCTATAGTCGCAAGAAGACGAGTCGGCTACCATCGATATGGCTTACGCTTGCCTTACCGTTGTGTAAGGTACGGGTAGCTACCCTGTCACGTGTTGATGTTGAGGGAGGACTCCTGTTGAAGACTGTTCATGTTGCCGCTGGAATCATTCGCAAGGAAGGATCCGATGAGCTGCTTGCCGTGCAGCGCGGTTACGGCGACATGCAGGGACTTTGGGAGTTCCCCGGTGGCAAGCTCATGCGCGGCGAAACGCCCGAAGACGCCGTACGCCGCGAGCTCATGGAAGAACTGCAGGTAAAAGTCACCAACCTGCGCGATTTCTACACCGTTGAGTATGACTACCCCGATTTTCATCTCTCCATGGAGTGCTACTACTGCTCGATGGCCAAAGAGTCCGGCGAGCCCCAGAAGCACGACCGCCAGCTTGATATCCGCTGGATTCCACGCACTTCACTTGCCACGGTGGAATGGATGCCCGCCGACAAAGGGCTCATTGATGCCCTGATTGAGCTGAAGGAAAACCGGCTCGAGGCCAACAGCACTGCCAACGACGCCGAGGCCACCACGACCGACGAGCCCGCTTCCAGGCCCAAGCGCGCACCTAAGCGCCGCAGCAAAAAGCGTCCCAAACCAGATCTGCTCGACGGCATCGATACCTCGGACCTTTCCGCCGACGAGCGCGAACTGGTGCGCCGCCGCGCTGCTATAAAAAAGTCCATGAAGGGCAACAAGCGCGCCAACACCAAGCCCGAGCTGCTCGTACGTCAGCGCCTGCGGGCCGCGGGCCTTACGGGCTATCGTTTGGAATGGAAGGTACCCGGCAAGCCTGACATCGCCTTCCCCGGGCGCAAGATCGCCATCTTCGTCAACGGCTGCTTTTGGCATCGCTGCCCTAAGTGCAATCCAAGCCAGCCCAAGCGCAACGTTGAGTTTTGGGAGGCAAAGTTTCGCCGCAACGTCGAGCGCGACCGAGCAGCCATCAACGCACTTACCCAAATGGGCTGGACGCCCATCACCGTCTGGGAATGTGAGCTCAAGAAAGACCGCATCGATGCCACCATGGAAAAGGTCATCGAGCGGGTGCGGGCCGCAGAACCGCAGCGCTAAGAACGAGCCGTCCACACGCCCCACACAGGCGAGCCACATCCGCGCCACAAACCTTAGAAAGCCCTTAAGCTCAAAACCTTTCAAGAGTGTTACTCGATAGCTTTGACCTGCGGTTTCATAGCAACGTCAAACCTCATTAAGCCTTTCTTTAGCGCTTCTTTGCAACAGCCGCGGCATAATACTGCCAACGCACGGGACCTAGCAGCACACCCCGTGCGCAACCTTTTGGTGGACATCGAGGAGGCCGCATAAGCATGCATTCTTCCAATGACGCAGCACAGCAGCCATCCCTAAAACATGCAGACCTTTTCTCCTTCCCCCCGACACAGAGAAACGGCCTCCTCGACTCCCCCACCACAAAAGCCAAACGCTCAACCGACCAGAGCCACAACTTACGAGCATCGTTCGAAAAGCTCCAGGCATCCCTAAACAAGTCATTCCCCAACCAAGCCCGGGCATACTAACCCCTCATCAACAAAGCGCCCCTCGCGCACCACTATTCCGCCCCAACGCCACAAGGGCGATCGAGCAGAACGGCTTGGGCGGGTCCCCGTACTTAGTTTCCAAAATCATTCCGCAGCGTGAAGGCCCCCGTTGCCAACGCTTCGTAGAAGCGAGGCA
>CALHJX010000006.1:0-5502 GCA_938033385.1 uncultured Collinsella sp.
TCTGACCTTCGTGCTGACAGGCACGCTCGTCAACCGCACCCGCGACGAGGCGGGCGCGGCGCTCAAGGTGCTCGGCGCCAAGGTTTCGGGCAGCGTGTCAAAGAAGACGAGCTATCTGGTCGCCGGCCCCAAAGCGGGCTCCAAGCTCACCAAGGCCGAGCAGCTGGGTGTGCCCGTGTTGGATGAGGCGGCACTTGAACAGATTTTGGCGACGGGTAGGGTCCCGGAGGCATAATGATTTGTTGAGGAACTGCGCAGAGGCTCAGTTCCTCAACATCTCCTTATAGTGTTTGCCTGTTCAATTTCGATATCGTTTCCCTCGTATGATCCAGATGCGTCTACCGACTCAAAGCGTGAGTAGGAAACTCTTGTCCCAACTTTGATTTGGGAAAGCTTGTCTTTGATTCGGCCAGATGAGGGGAATGTAATCCGGGTTTGCTTTCCAGCGTCGGTGTAGCGGGGACTGTTGTCTGTTTGGATTACGAGTTCCGTTCCCTCAATAGAATGAACGCTGCCGGCTCCAAAGACAAGGTAATCATCTCCTCCGCTATAGCGGGCTCTATCTGTGCATGAAGAAACGGATGCAAACATAGCGAAAATCACCAATATCGTAACCAGGGCAAAGGCCGTGGTGCCATAGCATTTTGATGGTGCCATCCGGTCTACCAAAAGACTGTTCCGTTCAATTTGACCATATTGGGCGTTGCATAGTTAATCGCTCGGGGATAAGTGTTCCATCCGTCGAATACTTCGAGCCACTGCAGTTCGATGCCAGAGCTTCCATTATGCCCAGTAAAATAGCCAGTTACCGTGACTGTATGACCTGATAGCTCGATGGATCCTTCACTGTTTCGGCTGTTGATCCACATATGATACAAGCCGATATTCCCTTGATCGATAGTTGCTCTGTACTGAGCGAATTGAGGCTGATAACCGAAAAATTGAGTATTAAGTGCTCTACCCTTTTGAGCGGCAAGACTTTTAAACGGAACAATTCCATCTGGGATGATCGTGCTTCCGTACTCGACGCCCTGATCATTGGTCTTATACGTTGTTGTGCCAGTGACGTTCCATATTTCTTTATAATAATCGGGATTAAATTGATTAGCGTTTGAACTGGTGAGACCGTAATGCATTGATACAGCGTACAAGGCAGAAACGACGCATGCATACTTATTAGTGCGGGCTTCAACTAATGATTCCGAGACTCCTCGGAACGGTATTCCGTTTAAATCGTCTATTTGGAAATGCAACATCAAGTCATCTTCATTGATAATGACTGCATCCCATGAAGTTGGGTTATTGCTTTGAGGTGCTATACCCTTTTCGGTGACAATCGGGACAGACCGTATATTGTTATAGTTGGTTACACAGTCTCTAGTTCCTGGCACCAAAGTTCCATATTCAATATCGTTGTACGAAATTAGTACGGTTGGGTTTGTGGCCTGTTGGCCGGAATAAGTTGAAATGGCGTTTGATAGAGAAGCTGAAATCGGAAGAATGGTATCGCCGAGGGTTATCTCCTTCAGAAGCCCAGGATATGATGCGTCAAGTATTAAATAACCGTAAGGGCTTCCTTCCCTTGTGACACTGATTTCATAGCCACAGATAAGGCCGATTTGTTGGCATACGGGAACGATTTGCTCGATCTCTAAGTTCGCGGATCCGTCGACGATGGGCAACAGGGAAAGCGCGTAGTCTTGTGCTAGGTCTGATGTAAAAGCGACGGATGAGTTTGAGTCGGCAGCGAATACTCTTGTTGGGCGTGACGCGGATAAGCCGATGATCGAGGCTAGGCCGAGAAGAAACGAGCGACGTGATTGAACTCTGGGCATAATGTCTCCTGCCTATGGGGGGCAATATGCTGTCATTTTATTTGCTACATAATACAATCTAATTCGGATTAAGGTAAATGGATGGAATTGCTCGATAAATGGTAGTGATTAGCGGACCGGTATCGCGATCCTCGTCACATACGCCCCCGGGTCGTCGCTGATGATGTCGTCGATGAGGGCGATTTCGCGCGAGGGACCGGCGGGGGACAGGTCGCGCTCGTGCATGTAATCGAGTAAGCGCTCATAGCGCGGGGCCGCCTGACCGTGCGTGCCGCGGAAGCTGACCGTCAGACACCGCGCGGCGGGACGTACTTCGACATCGCCCAGGTAATCGTCCGTGTCATCCAGCAGCAGAAAGACCTCGTCGTAGCCATCAAAGTCGCCGGCGGCAAGGCGTTCGGGCGCGATCCCGACGCCCAAGTTGCCCAGAAAAACAAAGGTCTCGTGTTGGCCCTTCTGCAGTTGACGAATTTGCCACTCCAGCGCATAGGCATCGGTAGGGTTGACGCGTTCGCGCAACACGGCGCAGCGAAGCTCGGGCGCATCGATTGTGCAAATGGTGTCGAGCTTGGTGTTCAAGGCATCGTGTAGCAGAGCAAGCCGGTAATCGATTTTGCGCGACACGCGCTCCAGCTCCCGGCGCTTGCGCTCGATGAGCTCCTGCTGCTGAGCCAGCTGTCGCTGCATAAGGTCCACGTCGCGCGTGGTCACAAACTCACGGATCTGCGCCAACGGCAAGTCGAGAACACGCAAGTGGCTGATGGTGTTGAGGGTGGAGAGTTGCCGCGATCCGTAGTAGCGGTATCCACTCGCCGGATCGATGTGCGCCGGGTCCAGCAAGCCCATTTGCTCGTAATGACGTAGCGTCCCCACGCTTAGGTTAAACAGGCGCGCCACCTCGCCGATGCGGAGCAGACCCTCGGTGTGTTCGGTTGGCGAGTCGGTCATGGGACCGCTCCTTTCGGTAAAAAGCGGGGGAGGGGCGCCAAGCTCGCGTTGCCCAGCTACGCTGCCAACTTGTCAAAAGCCCCGCGCCGGTTGAGCACGGTAAACGCGACAACACAGATGACTGCCGACAAAATTGACCCGCACGGCGAGGCGATGCCCATGGGAAACAACGTATCGGAATAGGCGTTCGACAGCAGCCACGCGCCCGGCACGCGAATGAGCGCTACGGCCAGCACGTTGTGCGCAAAGCCGATGTAGCTCTTGCCGTATGCAGCGAAAAAGCCGCTAAAGCAAATGTGGATGCCGGCAAAGATTGCGTCGAAAATGTAGCTGTGCATATAGCTGGTACCGGCCGCGACAACCGCGGGATCCTTGGCAAAAAAGCCGATAAACGCCGGCGCCACCAGCCACATCAGCACCGTGATTAGGCAACCGTACACTACCGATATGGTCATGGCGTCCTTGAGTACCTGACGTGCACGGTCGCCCTTGCCCGCGCCGGCGTTTTGCGCTGTGAGCGCGCTGACGGTGGCACCCATGGAACTCGGCACAATGAACAAGAAGCTGATCATCTTTTCGACCAGGCCTACGGCGGCGGCGTCGACGAGCCCTCGGTGGTTGGCGATGACGGTGATAAACATAAACGCCACCTGGATGCAGCCGTCCTGCACGGCCACAGGCACGCCGATCTTAAGAATGCTGCCGAGCACCTCGGGCTGGGGACGCAGGTCGCTGCGCTTAACGTGGATGTTCGTACGGCGGCTCTTAAGCCACACGAGCGCGAGGGCAACGCTGGCCGTCTGCGCGGTCACCGTGCCGAGCGCCGCGCCCACGGGGCCGAGTCCCATGTGGCCGATAAACAGAAAATCGAGCGCGATGTTGATGATGCATGCCACGCCAATCACGTACATGGGCGAGCGCGAATCGCCCAGGCCGCGAAAGATGGCCGAGAGAATGTTGTATGCGGCGATAAACGGAATGCCGACAAAGCAGATACGCAGGTAGGCGGCGGTGCCTTCGACCGCCTCGGGGGGCGTGCCAATGAGCGCCACAACCTGCGGGCATAGTGCAAACAAGATGACGGCCAGCACCACCGAGACACCCATAAAGAGCGTGATGGTGTTGCCGATGGCGGTCTCGGCGCGGTCGAAGCGGCGTGAGCCCACGGCGTGGCCGACGATAACCGTCGTTCCCATGGCCAGGCCCACGAGCGTCACGGTAATGATGTAGAGCGTCTGCGCGCCATTGCCCACGGCGGTGATGCCGGCGGCACCGCTAAACTGCCCCATCATGTACAGGTCGGCCATGCCGTAGAGCATCTGCAAAAAGTACGAGAGCATATAGGGCAGGGCAAAGACCGCGATGGTCTTAAGGACATTGCCGCGTGTGAGGTCGTGTTCCATGGGCAGGGCTTTCTGGCTTGGTTCGTTTAGGTACCAGTGTAGTGAAAACCCTACAACGATTGTAGAGTCAAGGTTTGTGTTGACGCCGAAGCGAAAAAGTCTCGCGCACCATTATTCCGAGTGAATATGGACACACGTCACGAGAACTCGCCGCCGTCGCTAACCTTGCAGAAAACGATTTCGGAATACTTGACACCATTATTCGGCGCGCAATAATACGTGCGTTTGCGAACAACGTTTGATGGGGGTTGAACCTGCGTGCGCAATCTCAAAATACTGTTTTCCTATCTAGGGGCATACCGTCGCGATGCCATCCTCGGCGTGTTCTTTGTGTCGGTCGAGACGGTGCTCGAGCTGTTTATCCCGGTCATCATGGCCAACATCATCGATGTGGGCGTGCCTGCGGGTGATATCAACTACATGCTGCTGCAGGGCGCGTACATGTTGGTGTGCGCTGCGCTTTCGCTGGTACTGGGCTTGGGTTATGCCCGCACGTCCGCCCGCGTTGCCTCGGGCCTAGGCGCTAACCTGCGCGAGGCCGAGTACAAAAAGATTCAGACGCTCGCTTTTGGTAACCTGGACAACTACGACGCCAGCTCACTCGTCACCCGCATGACCACGGACATCACCGTTATCCAAAATGCTGTGGGCAACGGCTTTCGCCCTATGGTGCGCGGCCCGGTGACGCTTATCGTCGGCCTTATCTACGCGCTGATGCTGTCGCGCCCGCTCGCCACCGTCTTTGCGATCATCTTGCCCGTGCTGGCAATCGTGCTGGGCGTCATCACCTATCGCGTGAGCCCGCTCTACCGCCAACTCCAGACCTCGATGGACCACCTCAACGGCGTGGTACAGGAAGACCTCACCGCCGTGCGTGCCGTCAAGGCCTACGTTCGTACCGAGCACGAGGAGGCCAAGTTCGACACCGTCAATACCGAGCTCGCCGGCACTGCGACGAAGACCTTTGGCAACGCGGTGCTCAACCTGCCGGTGTTTCAGCTGTCGATGTACGTGGCTGCGCTCTCCATCCTGTGGATTGGCGGCCGCATGATTCTCGCCGGCAAGCTGGGCGTGGGCTCGCTCACGGGCTTTATGAGCTACGTGCTGCTGATCATGAATTCGCTCATGATGATTTCCAACGTGTTTTTGCTGCTCACGCGCGCTCTTACGAGTGTGGGCCGTATCGCCGAGGTGCTCGATGAGGAGCCCTTTATCGCCAACCCCGCGGGAGACCTCGCGATTGCGGCGCCAGCGGACGGCAGTATCGAGTTTCGCGACGTTTCCTTTAAATACCGCGCGGATACAGCCGAGGACGT
>CALHJX010000007.1:0-6874 GCA_938033385.1 uncultured Collinsella sp.
GGCTGCGTTATCGGTACAGGCAGACAAGGGCGGCACCGTTACGCGAATCCCCTGGCGCCCGAGCTTCTTGATCATCATCTCGCGCAGATGCGGGTTAGCCGAGACGCCGCCGCCGATGCAGTATTCCTTACATCCGGTAGCGTGCAATGCGTTTTTGGCCTTCTTGTACTGCACGTCAAAGACAGCCGCCTCAAACGAAGCCGCCAGATCGGGCAGGTGAATCGTGCGCCCGGCTTTGGTCTCTTGCTCGATGTAGAGCGTCACCGCCGTCTTGAGGCCCGAAAGCGAGAAACGATAGTCTCCCCTGCTGTTAAGCGCGCGGGGAAAATCGATCGCCTTGGGGTTGCCTGTCTCGGCCAGCTTGGAGATGATGGGGCCACCGGGATAGCCCAGACCCAACGCCTTGGCTACCTTGTCGAAGGCCTCGCCCACAGCATCGTCGAGTGTCTCACCAAGCACCTCGTAGTCGCCCCATGCCTTCACGTGCACGAGCATGGTGTGCCCGCCCGAGACAAGCGTGAAGATGAACGGCGGCTTGAGGTCGGGCTGCGCCAGCAAGTTGGCAAACAGGTGCCCCTCCAGATGGTTGACGCATACGAGCGGCTTACCAGCAGCGTAGGCAAAGCCTTTGGCAAAGGCAACGCCCACCACGAGGGCGCCCACCAGGCCCGGACCCTGTGTCACGCCCACGGCGGCAAGCTCGCTGGGGGCAATGGCTCCACCCTCAAGACCAAGCGATGCTGCGGCATCCTCAAGCGCCGCATCCACGACACTCACAATCACCTCAACGTGTTTGCGCGAGGCGATCTCGGGCACCACGCCGCCAAAGCGGGCATGAAAATCAATCTGTGTCGACACCTGGTTGGCCAGCATATTGCCATCCGCATCGATAATCGCCACGGCCGTCTCGTCGCAGGAACTCTCGATAGCGAGCACTAGGCGGCGGCGCTCAATTTCGGCACGCTCCCCCTCGGAGCGCCCAGGCGCAGGCAGCGGCCATACGCGCTGCTCTGCCGCCGTCGGCTCGGGCGAAGCATTGTCGACCGGAAGCACGAGGGGCAGCGGAGCCGTCATGACGATGGCATCCTTGCCGGCACCATAGTAGCCGCGGCGACGGCCAGCCTCGGTAAAGCCCAGAGCGTTATAAAGCGCGATCGCTCCCTCGTTGCCGTCCTCGACCTCGAGCGAAGCCGTGGTGCAGCCGAGCATCTGGGCATCATAGCTCACATGCGACAGCAGCTTGCGGGCAATGCCCTCACGGCGATGTGCCGGGTCGACGGCGACATCCAGAATCTGCACATCACCGTCCACGACCATACCGCCGGCAAGGCCCAGCAGCTTGCCGTCGTCGTGTGCCACCCACCAACTACGCGGCGCAGCGACGTCCTCGCCCAGTTCGGACAGGAACATGCCCGGCGTCCACGCCTTGTGTCCGGCACCTTCAAAGCAGGCGGCCTCTAGCGCGCTCGCGCCCTCGGCGTCCGCCGCGCCCATGGGACGGAACTGCAGATGACGACCGGCGAGCTCATCGGCAACGCCCGTAATTTCGCTCTGCGCACTCTCGGCAAGACCAAGACGCTTGCGCTCGTTTTCCTCGGCATCCGAAAGGCGCGTGTAAATCGGCAGGACGCGAGCCGGATCGCCGTCACCCGCAGCGTGCGCGAGCAGCAAGCCCTCGCCCGAAGGCCACCACAGGTCGCGCTCCACGCAGCGGGCGGTCTCGTCCTCACCCAGCAGCTTGCCATAGCGCACGAGACCGTCACCGGTCAGCTGAACCTGGTCCCAGTCCGCTGCTTGGCGCCACTCATCGAGCGCCACGGCGGCCTTGACCACGTGTTCGCGCTCAAATTGACGCTCGGGACCCTCATCAACCAGCATATACAGCGCCGGATATACCTCACCGCGCATAGCATCGGCCAAGATACCAAGCTTGCCGCGCACGCCAGCCTTCCACGCCGTCCAAGCGCAAGCGTCGAGCGTCGACACGCCCAGCAGCGGAACATTGGCACCGCGCGCGAGGCCCTTGGCAGTGGAGATGCCGATGCGCACACCCGTAAACGACCCCGGGCCGCGGCCGACCACGTAGTAACCAACATCGCTGCGATCCAGACCGGCTTGAGCCAGCACGCCATCAACGGTATTCACGAGCTCAACGTTGGCGTGACGGCGACACATGTGGTCGCCACTCACGAGCTTCGTCTCGCCCGTCTGCCCATCAATCCAGCTTGCCGCGCAGGCAAGCATGTCGGTCGAAGTATCGAGCGCCACCACCAGCGCGTTGTCGTTATGCAAGCTCATCTTGTACAGCCTTATCAATCAAATGGGAAAGCTCCATTGCGCGGTCACCGTGCGCCTCGAGCGTTATCGTTCGCACATCGCTGTCGCCCTCATCACGCTTGAGCGTCACCGAAAGATACTCATCCGTCAGCTCGTCTTGGAATTGTTCGCCCCATTCCAGCAGGCAAGCACCCTCATAGCCCAGCACATCGAAAATGCCCGTATCCTCGAGCTCGTAGGCATGCTCCAGGCGGTATAGATCAAAGTGAAACAGCGGAATACGGCCTTGATCGTGAACGGCCATGAGCGCAAACGTAGGGCTCGTAACCATATGCCCATCGCCCAGCCCGCGCGAGACGCCCTTGGTAAAGTGAGTTTTGCCCACTCCCAGGCCACCGGTCAGGATGAGCACATCGCCGTCCTCAAGGCACGGTGCAATTAGCTCGCCAAAGTACTCCGTATCGGCAGCGCAAGTCGTTTTGTAAGTACCTACCCCCAGGCGCTCCAGGGACATATATGCTCCTTATTATTCCGAGGCGTCCTCTGGTGCGGGATGTCGCTCCAGATAGTCGCCCAGCATCTTAAAGTCTTCCTCCAGCAGCTCCTGCCACGCCGGATTGCGCAGCGCTGCTGCCGGATGGAACGTGGGCATTACTATAAAATGCCCCATCTGGTGGAACCTACCGCGCAGCTTAGTAATGCCAATCTCGGTCTTAAGCACAAAGTGCGTCGCGGGGTTGCCGAGCGTCACGATGATATCGGGCCAGATGCTTCGAATCTGCTCACGCAAAAACGGCGAGCAAGCCAGCACTTCCTCGGGACGCGGATTGCGGTTTCCCGGCGGGCGGCACTTAAGCACATTGGCAATGTAGACGTCTTCGCGTTTAAGACCCGCCAGGGACAAAATGCCGTTGAGGTCCTCGCCTGCCGCCCCCACAAAGGGCTCGCCCTGCAAATCCTCATTGCGGCCCGGTGCCTCGCCAATAAACATCACGCGAGCGCGGGGGTTTCCCACGCCAAACACGATATTGTGACGCGACTGGTAGAGCTGGCAGAGGTGACAATCGCCCAGAACGGCCTCAATTTCCTCGAGTGCGACCTCACGTGGTGCCTGATGGGTATGGCCGGGGATGTGCATGACGCCCATAGCGGCTCCTACACGTAGACCTTGTCGAGACGCATGCCAAAGCCGCAGGCGACCTCGTAGTTAATCGTTCCGCGCAGTCGGGCCATCTCGTCCATAGTGATCTCGGCATCGCCATCGCGGCCGACAATAATCATCTCGTCACCATACTCGGCCTCGGGAATCTCGTGTGCCGGGTTGGACTGAATGGCGACCATAAACTGGTCCATGCAGATATTGCCAACCTGATGCACGCGCTCGCCGCGATACAGCACATCCATACGATTGGAAAGCGTACGCGATAGGCCATCGGCATAACCGATCGGCAGCGTGCAGATCTGAACGCGCGTACGCGGTACGCGGTAGGTAAAACCGTAGCCCACGCCCTCACCCATCGCAGGGTGTGCCACGCGCGTCACACGCGCATGGACGCTCATAACGGGATCAAGCTGCATCACGCGGCCACTCAGCTCGCACGGCTGCATTCCATACAAGCCAACGCCGGCGCGAATCATATCAAAATGCATCGAAGGGTCGAGCATCGAGGACGGCGTGTTGGCGCAGTGCACGATACCGCACTCAAAGCCCGCATCCTTAATGGCCTGAACGGCCTCGGTAAAGCGCTGACACTGCAGTTTGTAGTCCCAGCCCGAAGGTTCATCGGCCGTGGCGAAGTGCGTAAATACGCCGTCGCACTGAATACCGCGATGGAAATTTATACCGCGGACAAAGTCGAGCACCTGCGTGTAGTGAACGCCGATACGATTCATGCCCGTCTCGATGGCGAGATGATACTTGCCCACTTTGCCCGCCGCGACGGCACATTCGCCATACGCAAGAGCAAAGTCAGACGTATAGACCGAGGGCATGATATCAAACTCGAGCAACGTCGGAATGGCCTCGATAGGCGGCTCGCTTAGGATGAGGATGGGTTTCGTAATCCCGCCCTGTCGGAGCTCAACGCCCTCGTTAACCGTCGCCACGGCAAACATGTCGGCACCGGCCGAATACATGATCTTGGCGCACTCAACAGCTCCATGGCCATAAGCATCGGCCTTGACCACGCAGCACAGGCGCTGACGTGGATTCAGCAAGTTCTTGTAGGCCCTCGTGTTACGACGGAGCGCCCCACGGTCGATCTCGACCCAGGACCAGCGCGTCAAATCGGCTTTATTCATGATTAGTCATCCGACCCTTCGTCCATGATTCCCAGATCTTCGAGCGCATCCTTTGCCGCCAGCTCCATGGCAGGACCGATCAAGTCGATAAGATCGGTCGCGATGACGCTCTTCTCACCATACTCCGTCGCCGCGGCAAAACCGGCGTAGCTGTGAAGTGCGACGGCGTACGAATACAGCAACTCCCAACGATCCATCTCGTCGCGCATGGTGGCAAGCGTGCCGGCCAAAATACCCGCGAGAACATCACCCGAACCGGCAGTTGCCAGAGAAGCCGGACCCGAGAGCGGCAGCAGCACACGCTCAACGCCACAGATAGCCGTCGTCGGCCCCTTGGCAATGACCACCAGATTGTCGGAACCTGCAGCCCAGACAACCTTCTGCGCCGCCGCAATCGCGGTACCAAGGTCGTTCACCTCGTCACCGGCAACCAGACGCGAAAGCTCACGATAGTGCGGCGTCATAACCAACGGCTGCTCGCGACGATACATCTCGGGGTTGCTATCAATACCGTCAATGGCAATCTTAGCAAGGCAGTTGAGTGCATCGGCGTCCAAAATAAGCGGCACATCAAGCTCGAGCAAGCCCGAAACCACCTGCATAGCGCCGGCAGACGTCGTCATACCGGGACCGCACAGTACACAGCTGTACTTCTTTGCAATCTCGCACACCGTCATGCGCGCAGCGGCGCCAAAGGAGCCGCGGGAATCAGACGGAATAGCAAAGACGGGAATCGAAGGAAGTGCCATGCGAATAAGATTGGCGCAGGCGTCAGGAGCCGCGACTGCCACGTAACCAGCACCCGCGCGAGCTGCAGACTTGGCCGCCATAATGGCAGCACCAGGATATTGCGCAGATCCGGCGACGATAAGCACAGAGCCACGGGAATACTTATCGATATTCGTAGGTAGTGGAGCAAAGTAATCAACTAAGTCACCGGGCTCGACAATCTCGGCGGCGTGGTCGACATCATCGATGACCTCGTCAAGACGGTCGTAAAGATTGCCGCAGATCAAATCGCCAGCATACTCAGGGCCATCAGCGCTATACAAACCAATCTTGGGCGCAATCATCGTCACCGTATGCTCGGCACGAATGCAGTCATCATCAACAACGCCCGTCTCGGCATTCAGGCCCGAGGGGACATCAATGGATACGACACAGTCGGCGCATTCATTGACGGTAGGAATCCAGATGGAGAACGGCGCACGCAGGTTCCCGTGAAAACCGGTACCAAAAATGGCATCGACAACAACATCGGCCTTATCGATCAAAACCTCGAGTTCGTCACGCGAGGGGCCGACGCAAACGTGCACATCGCGGCCGGCAGTACGACGAGCAACATGACGTGCCAGAGCAGCAGGAATCTCATCCGGTTCAACCGGAGAAACGATATCCACGTCCACACCCTTATGGCTCAGGATATCGGCGGCAACCCAACCGTCGCCGCCATTATTACCAAAACCGACCAGAACGAGAACCCGATCGGGATTGAGCTTCAAGACCTCGTTAGCGGCAAACTCACCCGCTAGCTCCATAAGCTCGGCCTTCGAAGTCCCTTCGCGTTCGATGATGTCCTCGAGACGAACGACTTCTTCGGTACTCAAAACCGGTTTCATCTATGCTCCTAGCGTATCTTGCGAAGCATCGCCCAGGTGCTCCGTCAATGCCGAATTCTGAAGCTGCTCGAGCTCATCTAAAACAGAGCGAGCCTCTTTAAATGTCTGCGCAACGCGTTTCTTGGTGCTCACCTTTTCATCTTTTGGCTTAGGCCGAGCATCTTCGGTAATCGCGATAGCATTCGCAACGGCTAAATCTCCTGTAAGCGTAATGGAAAGAGCAACCTCAACAACACCCAGCTCTTGAGCGATCTCGAGTGCACGGCCCGAAAGCAGTGCCTTCGGTTTGCCGAGTTTATCACGCGTTACCGAAACATCCTTGCGACCCACGCCTTGACTAAAACCTGTGCCGAGAGCTTTAAGCACCGCCTCGCGCGATGCAAAGCGGCTGGCATAGTGAGCAGCGGGACGCGATGATGCATCACAATACGCACGCTCTTCTTCGGTAAACACACGCCGAGCAAACGACGGCGTCTTTTCAAGAATTGATTTCATACGGGAAATCTCGACGATATCAACGCCGATACCAGCTTCAGCCATGTTCACCTCCATATCGCACAGACTAAGTTATTGTAGCCCGTTCACAGAAGATGCGACAAACGAGGGTTATAAAACACAGCTACTATGTGAGACAAAAGCCAGTAAACGCAAAAAAGGGGGAGGCCTCGCGGCCTCCC
>CALHJX010000008.1:0-3226 GCA_938033385.1 uncultured Collinsella sp.
CGCCCGCCCGCCGCGCGCAGTCAATCGACTCGCGCGTGACCGGGCAGGCGTCGGCATCAATAAAAAGTGTCTTTGGCATCTAACGCACCAGTTTGCCAAATTGAATGGCGCGAATAATCAGCGTCACGCCAAACACCAGCAGCGCGGCACCGCTAAAGATGACGAGCATCTTGGCCGACCACAGCGGATAGATAAACACGAACATGCCGGCGATGATGGAGAGTGCACCGCTCAGGATAGCGAGGGCGCGGTTGGCGGAAAGCTCGGATTCCAGAATCGACATGACGCCCTCGACGATCCAGCCAAAGCCGGCGACGACCACTACAAGCGTGGTGAGCGTCGCGGTCGAGAAGGCCTGGTTGCGCAGGATTATGACGCCGCCAAGAATGATGAGCAGGTTGGAGATGATACTCGTCACGCGCCAGCCGGTGGGCAGCAGCGGCTCGAAAACAGCGGTAAACAGCCTGATCGCGGCCGTGATTACAAAGTAGATGCCCAAGACGGTCGTTAGGAAGACGAGGGACTTGGCGGGCGCAAACAGCAGCGCGATGCCGGCGACGAGTGCCAAGACGCCCGTGATGGCGTAAATCCAGCGCACGGCCTTGACGGCCTTGCCTGCCATGCTTTTCTCGTCAAATCCAAACGCGCTCGATTGCTTGTCATCGTTCTTAAAGATGCCCATGATGTCTCCTTTCCGTGCGGCGTAAGCCGTAGCTCTTGCAACCAGTATCGCCCAAGGGCGCCGTCGCGTGGGGCGGAAAGGGCGAATGGGAGCCTCACCTTCCCGAATTGTTATCTTTGTTCCCGTTTGGATGTGGGATATTCAACAGATGTAGAACATTGCAGCTCTGTTCGTTATTGCCTACGTTTTAGGTTAGATTTTCTTAAGAACAATTGGCTTTTATTGAGGGGTCCCTATGAACGAAACAGTTCCCGCGGCGCCGGTAAGCGCTGAGTCGATGGCAAGGCAGGGTTGCGAAAAGCTTGGCCTGTACAACTTTGACGCGCTGGTCCGCCGCGCCCGCACGTGCCGCCGATTTGACGAGTCCATGCGCGTGCCGCGTGAGTTTTTGCTTGAGCTGGCGGAGCTGGCGCACCTGACCCCGTGCGGTGCCAATGCCCAGCGTCTTCGTTTTCATGTGGTGAGCGGTGCCGAGGACTGCGCGCGCGTATTTGATGAGCTCGCGTGGGCCGGTGCGCTCAAGGACTGGCCGGGTCCTGATGAAGGCGAGCGCCCGACCGGCTACATCGCGATTCTTGCCGAGCGCACTGTTCCGGGTAAGCCCGCCGCGCCCATCACCGAGGTCGACACCGGCATTGCCGCCCAGACGATGATGCTCGCCGCCCGCAGCGCCACGCCCGAGGTGGCGGCATGCATGTTCAAGGCCTTTACGCCCCACGCAATCGACGCCATGGGGCTCGATAACGACAGATACGAGCTCAAGCTGATCATGGCTTTTGGCGTGCCAGCCGAGACACAGGTGATCGACGCGATCGACTCCAACCCGGATGGCTCTATCAATTACTGGCGCGATGAGACGCAGGTGCATCACGTGCCTAAGCGTCCGCTTGCCGACGTGCTGCTGTAGTTGCGCTTCGTTGCGGCGTGATCCGGCGGCAAAACCACCACAAAGGTGCCTGTCCCCTTTGTGGTGGTGCGAGGGGAGGGCGTGTGGCCGATCTGTATTTGGTACGGCATGGGCAGACCGAGTTCAATGTGAAGAACATTTTGCAGGGCTGGCACGATTCGCCGTTGACGGCGCGCGGGCGCGAGCAGGCGCTGGCGACGCGTGCGGCGTTCGAGGACCGCGGCGTGACCTTTGACCATGTGTATTCGTCTCCGTTGGGGCGGGCGCGGTGTACGGCCGAGCTGATCGTTGGCGAGGGCCGTTCTATAGAGCTGGTCGACGACCTGCGCGAGTGGCATTTGGGCTCGCTGGAGGGCACATCAAACCGCGAGATGCCGGCGCAACCCTGGGGCGATTATCCGGTTGCCTTTGGTGGCGAGTCGGAAAGCGAGCTTCGCGCACGTATGTTCGCGGCGCTGTCCCGCATCATGTCCCGACCCCGGCACGACTGCGTGCTGGCCGTCTCCCACGGCTCAGCCTGCCAGGAGTTTCTTAGATGCGTGACTGGCGGGGGAGAGCAGCCCGACAACGGTGCCGTGCTTCATTTTGGCTATCGCGACGGGGCGTTTTCGCTCTTGGGTTTGTAACAAACGAAAGGACCCCCCATGAATAAAGACCTGTATCTGGTCCGTCATGGACAGACGATATTTAACCTCAAGCGCATTATTCAGGGTTGGAGCGACTCGCCGCTCACGCAGTTGGGATGCGACCAGGCGGCGCGTGCCGGCATGTTTTTGCGTGCGCGCGGCATTGAACCCGATCATGCCTACACCTCCACACTTCATCGCACCGAGCAGACTATCGCCAACTTGTGGCCGGGCTTGGCGTACGAGCGCCTGGACGGCCTGCGCGAATGGTTCTTTGGCGAGTTTGAGGCCGAGCGCGTGATGCTCATGCCCGAACGCCCATGGCGCGACTTCTATTGCCAGTTTGGCGGCGAGGGCCAGATGCAGGTGCGCGAGCGCATGGTGACGACGTTGACCGATCTTATGCGACGCCCGGACCACGAGTGCGTTCTCGCGGTGAGCCACGGATCGGCCATCAAGGAGTTCATGGACCACGTGAAGGGTGCGGCGGCCGACGAGCGCGATCGCGTGCCGGGCAACTGCTCGGTGCTGCATTTCGTGTTTGACGACGAGGCCGGTACGTTTGAGCTGATTGAGATTTTTACGCAGGAGGATTACGCGCGCGAGCTGGGGCTTGAACCGCTTGTGGCTACTGCGGGTCCGCAGCGCGGATAACGCGAGCGCGGCGGCACGGGTCGCCGGCATAACTTCTCGACGCAAAAGGGGCGGAGATGCATGTACCTGCTGCATCTCCGCCCCCTGTTTGTTGAGCTGCCGATTTTTGCGCTGGGCGGTCTGGTTTTGCTAGAACCGCGCGACCTGGTGCGTGAGCAGGCCTGTCGGAACCTGCGGCGCGGCGCCGCTGACCTGCGCGGCGGGGAAGAGCGCAGCTACGGCAAAGTTGAACGGCTCTTTGCCCGTGTAGGTGCCGGCAGCACGGGCATCGTCGCTTCCATGACGGTGCATGTGGACGGCAAGCCCCTCAAGAGCGCCTACCGCAAATTCCACCTAAAGGATATGCAGGGGCCGGAC
>CALHJX010000009.1:0-2438 GCA_938033385.1 uncultured Collinsella sp.
AGCTCCCCTACGGGGAGCTCCGGGGCACCCGTCTCAGGGTGCCGTGGCCAAAAAATAGCAAATATGAGTACTGCTACCAAATTAGTGGCAGACAATTTTGGCCTCTCGGACAGATTTTGCGCTCAGTGTCGCCAACCTGATGCTTAGTTATTCTACATTTGTTTATTATCTTCTTACTTTACGACGCCTCCGAGTCCTAAATTCCTTGATTTTGCTGTTACTGATTTAGTGACAGTACTCATATTTGCCATATTTTGGCCAGGGCATATGATTAACCCCCTATTTTCGACGCGAATTAGACCGGCTTAAGCCCAAAACACGCCCGCAGCGTGTTAAGCAACGCCTCTTGCTTCTTCCTGCGGGCATCGACACGATTCCGGTACCGCTTTCGCATACGCTGGTGGATGCGCCATGCGAGCGCTTCCATCGCTTCCATGTCGCAGAGCATTTCGTTGTTGACCGTCGCGACCTCGATTCCCATAGTAATCAAGCCCGTGTTGCGTTTTTCATCATGGATACGTCCCTTCCGGGAGGAATGGCCCAGCTCACCGTTGTATTCCAGGTCAAAACGGGCTGTTTCCTGATACGCATCGCAAACTGCATGCGGCATCCCCGAGATTGCCTGCGCGCGGTCATCGAACTCGATCTTGTAGTCGGTCTTAAAGGGACCGCAGGCAAATCCGCCATAGGAAAACGGAAGCGAAAACAGAGCGAGCATGATGCACTCCATGGGCGAGAGCAGGTTTTCTGACAGGTAGGGACACAGGCGCAGCAGCTGTTTGGCCACATTCCCCTTGCATGCCGCAAGGTAATCTGCCAGGCGATCGGGCGTCAGCACCGGCTCGACTTCAAAGTAGCCCACGTCTGCCGGTTGGTCCTTGTCCTTTGCAAGTCTATTCGCAACAGGCGAGGTATAGGGAGGTAGATACTTCCCGCGATCGCTCAGTGAAATCTTGGAACACAGTTCCTGGGCCAGAGCAAACGCCTGGATACAGCCGACCTCGCGGGCGACGGCAACACAAAGGGCCTCGGGAGATAGGCTGTACACCCCCGATTCCACCTCTAGAATCGAGCCGGCAGGCAACCCGGAACACACGGACCAGCCCACGCCAGGCATGCGGCGGCGCTGCGCCGCAGATCCCACCAGCAAGCACAGATCTTCTTGCACCTCGCCGCTTTTGGCTCCAATTCGAACCAGGTCGGAAAGACAGATATCCTCGGCCGAAGGCGATGACGTACACAGCACGCGGCGCTCCTCCTCGGGCTCAAGGTCCTTCCAGCCGATGTAGCCCATCTGCCGGCGCTCGGCTCGAATCATACGCAACGCCGAGGCGCCCGTCAGGATCACGGAAGCCGCTAGCTGCTCTTTTGTCGGTTTGTTGCACTGCCTGATTGTTACCGCCACACGAATCACCCCTACCAAACGCGTGCGATAGCAAGGCCATCAACGGCCGCGGCACCGGCGCGTTTGAGTTCCGCCGAAGCCGCTGCCATCGTCGCACCCGTGGTGATAACGTCGTCGATAAGCAGCAGGCGGCGGCCCCGCACATCCTCAACGGTCTCGTACATGCCTCGGGCGCGTTCACGGCGTTCTTCACGACCGAGTTCACGCTGGTCGCCATGGCCGTACTTAACGAGGGCGTCGAGCAGCGGAACACCCGACAGCTCGCAAAATGGGCGCGCGATGGCTTCCATATGATCGAAGCCTCGCCGCCGAAACGCCGCCGCCGTCGCGGGCACAAACACCACTGCATCGGCACCGGACAACACACCACCGTAACGATCGGGTGCCGCGACCTGGGCATGTAAGGCGGTATCGTATAGCAGCTCTGCCAGATACGGCGCCAGGCGTCGCTCGCCCGCGTCTTTGTACGCTTTAATGATCCGCGGCAGCGGGTGCGTGTAAACGGCACATGCCAGGCACCGGTCGAGCGCCTCCGCCATTGCCGAGGACGTGCCCTCGACCGAACACTCAGTGCACAGCAAATCCCCAAACGGGGCGCCGCATCGGGTGCAGCTATGACGTGGGTCGATGAGCGTGAGCGCGGCCAGGCAGTCTTGGCAAATAAGCGCACCGGCGCGCTCGCAGCCGGTACATCGTGTTGGCGACAATGCCTCGAGCGCCTCGTACGTCGCGCGCTCGGCAAACGGTAGCAATTCGTCCGCAAACGGTAGGGCACCGGCACTCTGCAGACGGCTCAATATGTTCAGATGGCTCTTCAAGACACAACCCTCCCTACGCTCGATCGCAGGGAGGGTTGTTGATTCGGCGCTATGATACCCCGATGCGCTCGGGGCAAGGCAGGTTAAATCCGCTCGCGGGCGTTATTCGCCGGCGGGCGGTTGTGGTGCGGACGAAGACGGGGTCGAGCCCTCGCCACCATCCTGGCGCGGCTTGCGGGAACGGCGACGGCGACGGCGCTTTTGGCCCTGGTCGG
>CALHJX010000010.1:0-2341 GCA_938033385.1 uncultured Collinsella sp.
AAAAAGCGCGCAACACGTTTTAAGCCCTTATCGTCCTTGACCTTGGCGAGCGCATTTTCGACGGTATAGACGGCGTTGTAATAGGTAAAGTCGAGCGGCGTGGCGCCCTCGCCGTTTTTGGGAACGTAGAGAATGTGCTTTTTAACCGCCGGGCCGTGGAACACGATGTCGCGCTCTTGAGGCGTGAGCTGGTTAAACGGCACGTCGGTACGCACGCCCATCTCGCCTGCCACCTGCTTCATCAGATCCCACATGAGCGTACCCCAGGGAAGCACTGCGCCCTCGTTGATGGTCTTTGACTCGTCGGGCACCAGGCTCGCCTCGTCCACCTCGCGCATGACACCGGTGCCGCCGCAGGTAGGGCACGCACCACCGCTATTGAAAGCCAAATCCTCGGCACTCGGCGCGTAGAACTCGCGGCCGCACGTCGGACACGTGAGCGACAGGCCTGCGGCCACGTTAAGGCTTGGCTCCACACGCGCCCCGCAATGCGGGCACACGTGATGGGCGCAACGGCTAAAGAGCAGACGCAGGCTATTGTTAAGCTCGGTCATGGTGCCAAAGGTCGAGCGTACGCCCGGCACGCTCGGACGCTGGTGCAGCGCGAGCGCCGCCGGCACGTGCAAGACCTCATCCACCTGGGCATGTTCGGCCTGCGTCAGACGACGGCGGGTATAGGTGCTGAGCGCCTCCAGGTAACGGCGCGAGCCCTCGGTATAAAGAACCCCCAGTGCCAGCGAGCTCTTGCCCGAACCCGACACGCCGGCAATACCCACGAGCTTTCCCAGCGGAATATCGATATCGATGTCTTTAAGGTTATGGACGCGCGCGCCACGCACCTCGATAGCCTGCGGGCTCATCTTCTGTTCCGTCACCTTTATCACCCTACTCATGCCATAAAACTCGATCGCGGATGTACTCGCCCAGCATGGGCACGGTAAACCGGACGAGACCGTATCCGGCAGCCCCGATGACGCGCTCGCGAATCAGGCTTGCGCGATATTTACTCGCCCAGCTCTGGGTGCGATCGCAGCGCTCAATGATATCCGCCATGCGCGTCGGTTTGCCCTCGTCAACCGCCATGGCCTCGATAAAGAGGCGCTGTGGACTGCGCAGCCCGTAATACAGGGGCGCGTCGACCGCTTCGTAGAACTCGGAGACGGCATCCGTATGGCCAGCCTCGACATCGCACCTTTCGATGACCTGCGAGCCACGCCGGACGGCAGAGCGCCACATGTAATATCCCACCAGCTGAACCATATAGGGATGCCCCATGCTCTTGCGCGCCGCAAGGTCCGCCGTCCCCGCGTCCACGTAAAGACCAGCGTCCTTGACCGTCTGGATATACGAATCGCGCACCTTGGGCAAGGATATCGCCCCCAGCGTACGCTGCTGGGCACGCCGTAAAAACGTTACGCTTGGCTCTTCGAGTAGATCGTCAACCATACTGGGTAAGCCGGCGAACACCAGCGCAAGGCCGCGCTGCTCGCTATCGGGCAAGCCCGTAGCATCCTGGTCTCCGAGCACCTGCTGATAGAGAACGGCAAGAGCCGCCAGTTCCTCGATAGACGCCGATTGCGCCTCGTCAATCGCAAACAGTATGCCCTTGCCTGGACCGAGCTTCTTGAGGCGCTCGTTGACCAGCCCTCGCAACGTTTCGCCCTTTGCCCGCGCCGCCTCGACCGACATCCGGCCAAACGACGGACCGAACTCCATTGACGTCACAACGGGCTTATTCGAGTGAAGCGCGTCGGCCAATCGGTCGCATAAGCCAAGCGAAGCGGAATCGGAGACAACCGCCCATCCGCGCTCATTGGCTAGACGTTGCACCTCCCGCAGGAGAACCGTCTTGCCGCAGCCGCGATTTCCCGTAATGAGCATGAGCCTACCCGGCGCTCCGGCGCCGTTATCGAGCCCTTCCTCAAAATCCTCGATGACCGACTCGCGACCGATGAGTATCGGAGGCCGCTTGCCAGCCGTGGGCTTAAAGGGATTTGGATTCATGTCGGCCTCCTCGGATTGGCAAACGCTGCCTATAGTTATACCAACTTATACCGAGTTATACCAACAGCAGGTGACAAAGAGGCCGCCCTTCTATCACCTATGGCCGAAAAACTCGGCGTCTGCTGCTCGCCAGGGGCGGAAGGTGGCGGGATCGATCTTTACGTGCGCTGCGGCGGGCACGTCATACCATTTGACCGTGTAGCCGGCGCCGTGAGAGCAAAAGACCGAGTCGGGCGTGTTGGGCAGATCGGCCTCGGGCTCATAGGCGGCCGTCTCGATTACGCACTCGGCATCATGGCAAGGCGCATAGCCGGCGAACTCCAGGTACAGATGCCCA
>CALHJX010000011.1:0-11103 GCA_938033385.1 uncultured Collinsella sp.
CAGCGGCCCCGCTTTTTGCGCGATACGCTATCCCCTACTCGGTATCCTCGACCTCATACGAATCCGCCTCGGCTGGCTCATCGTTTGTCTCTGTCGCAGCCCCGCGCGCCTCGTCAAACGCGGCCTTCATGGTCTTGTTGCCCCACGTGAGCTTGCGAATGGTAAGATCGTCGGCCTTCTTGTTGGCTAGGCGCAGATTGTTCTCGGAGGACAGCAACGCCTCCTTGGTTTTCTGCAGATGGCTAATCGTCTTGTCGATCTCATCAATCGCCGTTTGGAACTTGCGGCTCGCGATCTCGTAGTTGCGGCCGAAATCGTTCTTGAACTTTTCCATCTTGGCTTCGAAGTTCGTGACGTCGATATTCTGCTGTTTGTACTCCGCCAGCTCCTGCTTATAGCGCAGCGAACCCATGGCGGCGTTACGAAGAAGTGTAATCATGGGAATAAAGAACTGCGGACGAATCACGTACATCTTCTCATAGCGATAACTCACGTCGACGATACCCGCGTTATAGAGCTCGCTCTCGGGCTCCAGCAGGGTGCAGAGCACCGCGTACTCGCAGCCTTTCTGGCGACGATCGTGATCGAGTTTCTTAAAGAAGTCCTCGTTTTTATGCTTGGTCGCGGTCTCATCGTTCTCGTTTTTCATCTCGAACATAATCGAAATGACCTCGTTGCCGCTCGCGTCGCACTCGCGGAAGATAAAGTCGCCCTTGGTACCCTCGGACGCATCGTTATCTTTCTCGAAGTACGCGTTAGGAAATGCCGTCATGCGCAGACGGTTAAACTCGGTCTCGCAGTGCTGCTCGAGCGACTCGCCCACCATCTTGGTGGACAGGCGGACCTTCATGTCCTTAAGGCGCTCAATCTCTTCATCCTTGTAGCGAATCAGGTCATCGCTCGCGCGCTTGGCCTGCGCAAGCTCGAGCTCGTGTGCCGCCTTGGCTTGCTCCTCGCGAGAATCGCGCACCGCCAGCTCGCTCGTCAGCTTGGCACGTGCCTCATCGCGCTCTCGTTCCGCCGCGGCGACCGCCTCTGACAGGTTCATTTTTGCCATCAGTTCCTGCTCGCGCAGCTGGGCACGCAGGCCCTCGGCCTCTTGCTCGGACTGAGCCTTTGCGGCGGAAAACTTCTCTTGCACCTTCGCGCGATAGTCAGCAAGCGCGCGCTCGGCCTCGCTGCGAGCGGCATCGAGCTCACGCTGCGACTCTGCCGCGGCAGCGGCAAGCGCCATCTCCTGGGCCTTGTCCGCCGCGGCAAGCTTGGCCTGCAGCTCGGCAATCTGAGCGTCGCGTGCAGCTAAATCGTTTTGAGCAGCGTTGCGCGCCGCCGACTCGGCAATCTTTGCTTCGTCATCTTTGCGCCCAAGCTGCGCACGCAGGCTATCAATCTCACGCTGGAGTTCGGCATTCTCTTTTTGAGCATTGGCTCGTGCCTCAACCGCCGCGCGCTGGCTTGCACTCTCGCGCTCTGCGGCAGCGCCCTCGAGCTTAGCGCGCAGCTCGGCAAGCTCAGCATCGCGCTTGGCAACCTCTTGCGCCAGTTTCTGATCCGCAGTGTTCTTCTGCTCGACAAGCTGGGCATTGCGCTGAGACTCTGCCTGTTGCAAGGCAGCCGTCGAACGCGAGCGCTCAAGCTCCAGCGCCTGCTCACCCTCACGCTGGACTGCCTTCACACGCTCATCCAGGTCGCGCGAGAACTCGGCATCGCGCACCTGCTTGACGATATCCGCATAGCCGGATGCATCGACCTTAAAAACTTCGCCGCAATGCGGGCACTTGATCTCGTTCATAGCAGCTCCTCGATGGACGCAAATTTCAACCGCCTACACTCTACCGCGCCGCACGGACAAAAAAGGCGCCGCCGCCATAATGGCAACGGCGCCAGAACCACCACAAAGGCGCCTGTCCCCTTTGTGGTGGTCCTGGCGCCCTATAGCCCAAAGAAGCTAAGAATCTGGTCGCGGCTTACGGGCTTGTACTCGTTGGCGTCGAGGCCCACATCGTAGCGGTAAATGGGGCGCTCGCGATCGCGGTTGCGTGCGTTGGTGCGGTCACCCCTGCTGTGGATATGTCCGTGCAGCATAATGGCGCCACGTGCCTTGCCGTTCCAGCTGAGCATGGGGTAGTGGCTCATAACCAGACGATGGCCCTTGGCATAGCCGGGAGCAATCTCCAGGTAATCGCGCACGTCTTCCCAAATCTGCGGTACGTCGGAATCTTCCCAGTCGCCGTCATGGTTACCGCGGATGAGCGTCACGTTCTGGCATTCGATACGCTCGCGCAGGCGCACCGCCTCCGCCAGGGGCAAACGATAGGTAAAGTCACCCAGAATATAGAGGCGGTCATCCGCAGCCACGCACTCATTGATGGCATCGATGACCTTGCGATTCATCTCCTCGACCGAGCCAAACGGCCGATCCATGTCGCGCAAGATATTCGTATCGCCCAGGTGCAGGTCGGCGGTAAACCACATCATCGTCTATGCCCTCATTTCGCAACGTGTTCAACTCGTGCTAAGTATACAGACGCAGCGATGTGGCGGTTATCCAAAGAGCCCGCCGAACAGTCCGCGACGGCGTTTGTCTTTCTTTTTCAACGCATCACCCTGGGCGTTCTTGCCCTGCCGCTTCTTACGATCCTGCTCCAACTCATCGTCATCGAGTAGCAGATCCCACTCAAACGAATCGTCTGTCAGATTGAATAGGTCGTCGTCATCAAACATGGCCGCCTCCCTTGCCGACTAGCGAGCATCCACCACATAGAGGCCAACGCGCACCTGGTGCCACGGGCTGCGCTCGGGAGCAACCTGTTGCACGCGGGCCTCAAATACGTCCTCGTGGCCGTAATACATCATCAAGGACAGTGGGCCGACCTCGTTTCCCGGAACATAGCCAAGCTTGGTGTTGCCGTAATAAATCGCAACCGCCTCAGGGTCATGGGGATTATCGCGCTCGGCACACAGCGTCAGCTTATCGCCCGCTTTAAGATCGCCCAAGACCAAGGCGCCATCGGCATACTGAAATCCTGCAATGTGAAATGACAGAAGAACACGCGAAGGCTCGTACATAGCAGCTCCTCTAACAGCCGGATAAATCGGCGCTTAACCGTACTGAGAAGCTTACGGGCCCGTGCGGACACGAATTCGCCCCACCCGCGCCTTTTCGACCGTTTGTCGCTACACCATCTGATTCTAATGCACAAACATGCGCACGAACTTGTGCTTCCAGCTTGCGTAAGGAGCATAGCGGAATGGCACGTCCAGCCACGTTGCCTTGTTCACGATGCTCTTCTTGTGGCTAAACGTATCGAAGCTCTCGCGTCCATGGTACTGCCCCATACCGCTCGCGCCCATGCCGCCAAAGCCCATATGGCTCGTAGCCAAGTGCATGATCGTGTCGTTGACACAGCCACCGCCAAAGGGCACGTAACGCACGAAGCGCTGCTGAACTGCGCGATCCTGACTAAAGATATACAGGGCCAGCGGCGTCGGACGATCCGTAATAAACGCTTCGGCCTCGTCTAGGCTCTCAAACGTCAGCACCGGCAAGATGGGACCGAAGATCTCCTCCTGCATCACGGCGTCATCGGGGGTCACGCCGTCCAAAATCGTCGGCTCAATCTTGAGCGATGACTCGCGCGCCGTGCCTCCCAGCACGACCTTATCGGGATCGATCAGCCCGCGCACGCGCGCAAAATGCTTAGCATTGACGATATGCCCGCAATCCTCGTTATCGAGCGGATGCTCGCCAAACATACGGCGGACCTCTTCCTTGATGAGGCCCAGCAGCTCGTCGTGCACGCGCGTATCGACCAGCAGGTAGTCGGGCGCCACGCAGGTCTGCCCCACGTTGAGCCATTTGCCAAAGGCGATACGCCGTGCCGCGACCTTCAAATTTGCCGTCGCATCCACGATGCAGGGGCTCTTGCCGCCCAGCTCAAGCGTCACGGGCGTGAGGTTTTTGCTCGCGCGCTCCATAACGAGCTTGCCGACCGAAACGCTACCGGTAAAGAAGATCTTGTCCCAGCACTCATCGAGCAGCGCTTCGTTTTCGGCGCGCCCGCCCTCGACAACCGTCACCAGGCACGGATCAAATGCCTCTTCACAGATTTGCTTGAGCACCGCGCTCGATGCCGGAGCATAGGCACTCGGCTTGATGACCACGGTATTGCCCGCGGCAAGGGCGCCGGCGAGCGGCTCGAGTGTTAGCAAAAACGGGTAGTTCCACGGAGCCATGATGAGTGTGACGCCATAGGGCACGGCTTGCGTTTTGCACACGCTCACGGCGTTAGCGAGATCGCACGGACGCAGGCGCGGACGACTCCATCGGGCCACATGCGCAATCTGATGTCGAATCTCGGAAAGCGATGTGCCAATCTCGCACATATAGGCCTCGTCATGCGACTTTCCCAAATCGGTCTTGAGCGCATGAGCGATATCGGCCTCGTGGGCCCGCACCGCATCGCGTAAACTCACGAGCGCGCGACGTCGAGCATCGACATCAAACGTGGCGTGCGTCTTAAAGTAGGCGCGCTGATCGCCGACGATGCGCGCAATTTCCTCGGTGTTCATGGCACCCTCCTAGTTCTCGTCCTCAAACATACCACCCGCGACGACCTCGTACATATGCTCGAGCTCCGAGCGGTCCATCAAAAGTGGAACGGGGTACAGGGGATTGGCCTCGGCATCGGCATGCGCCGCCATCTCGGGAATGTCGGAGCGGCGAATGCCCGAGACATATTTGGGGATTCCCAGGATCTCGTTCATGCGGTCGACCCAATCGAAAAAGGCCTCGGCCGCAAGACTATCCTGCGCGGTAGCCGGCGCAATGCCCGCCATGCGAGCAAGATCGGCAAGCTTGGGGGCGGCGGCGTCACCATAAGCGCGAAGCATGTGCGGCAGGATGATCGCGTTGGCCAAACCGTGCGGAATTCCGTATCGGCCGCCCAGACTGTGCGCGATGGCATGCACATATCCGACATAGGAGCGGGTAAACGCAACGCCCGCCTTATACGCCGCCGAAAGCAAATTGCGACGAGCGCGCATGTCGTCACCATGCTCATAGGCCTCGAGCAAATTGTCGTGGATAAGCTGCACCGCCTGTCGCGCCATCTTGCGCGTATAGGGCGTGGTGCTTCGCCCGATAAAGGCCTCAACGGCATGCGTCAGGGCGTCCATGCCCGTCTGCCCCGTAATGGAAGCGGGCAAGCCGCACGTAAACTCGGGGTCGTGGACTGCAAAACGCGGGATGAGCACAAAGTCGTTAATGGGGTATTTGTAGTGCGTCCCGTCATCGGTAATTACCGCCGCAAGCGTGACTTCGCTTCCCGTACCGGCGGTAGTGGGAACGGCGATGAGCAGCGGCAGGCGACGATGAATCCGCAGCAGGCCGCGCATCTTGTTGATGGGCTTGTTTGGCTGCGCAATGCGTGCGCCCACGCCCTTGGCACAGTCCATGGCCGAGCCGCCGCCAAAGCCGATAATGGCCTGGCAGGCGCTCTCTCGATACAGGGACGCCGCTTCTTCCACGTTTGAAACCGTGGGGTTTGCACGCGTTTCGGCATAGACCGTAACGCCAATCCCCCTGCATGCGAGCGCCGTCTCGAGCGGTGCCGTGAGCCCCAGACGGGCAATGCCGGGATCCGTCACGATAAGGACCTTCTGGATCGAGCGCTTTTGAAGCACCGCGGGCACATCCTCGGCATGCTCTAAAATGCGCGGCTCGGTATAGGGCAGGATCGGCAATGCAATGCGAAAAACCGTCTGATATGTTCGGCACCAGGCACGACGGGCTAGATGCATAAAGGAAACTCCTTCATTTGTTGATAGGTCAACATTTGCTCGCCCGATTGTACTCAGCGGCGGTCAAAGACGGCCTGCCAATCGTTAATCAATCAACATCTTCATATCTCAAAATTGTTTTATTAAAAATCATTCCTAATAGGCTTCACATTTGGTTGCATTTATGGATAATAGAACTCGTCAAGACGCACGTCCGGAGAGGGCCCTTACGGGACCGGACGAGCGCGCAATCGCCATCGATCGAAAGGATCGAATCATGAAGTTTGTTTGCCCCGTTTGCGGTTATGTGGAAGAGTTCGACGGCGACCAGCTGCCCGAGGATTTTAAGTGCCCCCAGTGCGGCGTTCCCGGTTCTCGTTTCCTGAAGCAGGAGGAGGGCCAGCTCGAGTGGGCCGCCGAGCACGTCGTGGGCGTCGCCAAGATGGAGGGTGTCTCTGAGGACATCGTTGCCGACCTGCGCGCCAACTTTGAGGGCGAGTGCTCTGAGGTCGGTATGTACCTGGCCATGGCTCGCGTCGCTCATCGCGAGGGCTATCCCGAGATCGGCCTGTACTGGGAAAAGGCTGCCCACGAGGAGGCCGAGCATGCCGCCAAGTTCGCCGAGCTCCTGGGCGAGGTCGTGACCGACTCCACCAAGAAGAACCTCGAGATGCGCGTTGAGGCCGAGAACGGCGCCACCGCCGGCAAGACCGATCTTGCCAAGCGTGCCAAGGCCGCCGGCCTCGATGCCATCCACGACACCGTGCACGAGATGGCTCGCGACGAGGCCCGCCACGGCAAGGCTTTCGCCGGCCTGCTCAAGCGCTACTTTGGCTAAGCCAACCGCCTGAGACATAACCTCAAGCTCGATGAGGCCCGGACCGTATTGGTTCGGGCCTTTTTCGTGCCTCACGAACTTGTTAACGCCCTGAAATAGGACCGCCTTCGGCATCGGCTTCTCGTCAAAAACTAAGTGAGTAGACTTTTTGGAACTTGCCGAGCACACCACCCATATTGCTTTATAAAGCCGCAGGTAAATGACTTGTTGCAAAACGGCCTGGTCGCCAAAGTGCTAAAAGCCTACTCACTTAGAACCGCAGCCGTCCACGATCGAGCCATTTTGTGTCTAGCGGGCATCTTTCCGTCGATTACTCCCAATTTTGTCCAGTCAACGAATAGTTCAGACCGGAGTAATGCCTCAGCCCTTTGCTCATCTGAGCTTTTATCACGATATTCAGCATCGAGCATCCTGCATACGGCCTTAACGATCGCGCGGAATCTATCCTCATCCGATATCTGTCTGTGTGTCAGGAGAAGCACATCGTAGCCCATGGCCTGAAGGGCCGTCATGCGGTCAGCGTCACGCAAGCCATCCCCTGCGCGTCCGTGCGAGGCCTTTCCCTGACATTCAATGGCCACCTGTCGCCTACCGTCCGGTGAAGAAAGAAGTAGGTCGATATATACACGGGACTTTCCCACAATCGCTCGAGCACTTGTGCCTAGCATCACTTCAACATTAAGCTCTATGTCGCAAAAACCTTCGCCTCCCAGGGATCGCGGCAGTGCAAGTAGCAAATACGCCTCGACCTCAAAAGGCGACGCGGCACCCAATGGAACGAATTGCGATACCGCCATAAATCTATTGCCGTAACGCATCCCGCAAACATCTGAACAAAAACGGTCAAGGTCTCTGCCCAAAACCAAAGCGTCTCGACGCCATAAATTTGAAGCGGTGCCGTCCTCGGACGGGCAGCGCACCCAACCCAACGTCGTCGAAATCGCGCCCGAATCAATTGCACGCGTAAGCTCCGCCTCAAGTGCCGCCGGCAGAGCACACACCGCAAACAGGCCGCACATCTCCGCCAACACAAAAAGAAGCTGAAGATCCGTCAGATGCCGCGACATGATGAATGCCGTCAGTAGAGGAGACGTAATCAAAAATCCATGCTCCGTTTCCAGCACGGATTCCCTGGGGGGCTCACCAAGGAACAGCCGCTGCCTAATGCTGGTAGGACAAGTCCGTTTGTTTCTCGTCTGAACCAATGTATACAACGGAAAACCGAGCGCGACCGCAGCCGTCGGGTTGCGGGCGAGATCATATCGCTGCCGGTCTTCTTCCGGTCGTGGAAGCGGCGGACACAGAGCGCGGACCTGAGGGGGCAAACGCCAGTACCTAAAAGCCGATATGTCACAAAGTAGATCTTTCATAGGCACAGGAAAACACGAATTTCAACCCAGTCAGTCACGCATTGGCGCGAACGCGCCAAAAATGGTGCCGAACGGACTGCCAAGTTTTCAACAGCCCTCCCCAACTGGCCAAAAGCTTGCCGAGAGCTGGACGAAGTTCTGTTGAAAACCCCATTTTTTTTCTCATGCAGAAGCTTTGCGCGACAAGTGAGTAGACTTTTTTGAACATCCCGAGCAGCCCGGTCATCCTGCTTTTCAAAACCGCAGGTAGATAGCTTGTTACAAAACTGCCTGGTCGCCAAAGTTCCAAAAGCCTACTCACTTAGGTTGCAGAGTGCTCCCATTAGCTGCGATTCCAAGGTATTTAGCGCTTTTGGACTCAAATCGTCATACTGAACAAGAATTTGACTTGAGTTTTCAGGGACAGATGCGCCATCGGCACACCAATAACAGTCACTGATATCGACAAAAGGGATACTCGAGCGCGTGAGGGCCCGCACAAAAGAGCTTCCGCCCGCTCCGCGCTCCGCAACCACGGTGCAGTAAAGGCCCGCGTCTGCATGCTCGATCGAGACTTCCCCTGCCGGAAATGCCTTCCGTACAAGCGCCACTAGGCCATCACGCGCCTCGCGGGCACGAACGCGCACGCGGTTCACATGACGCTCGTAATCACCCGATTCCAGCAAGCGAGCCAATGCAACTTGATCTATGGAGCTAACCGACGAGGCGTAAAAACCAAGGTCGCGCCTAAACCGCTCCATCAGCTCGTCGGGCAACACCATGTACGCTAGGCGCAACGCCGAAGACAGGCTCTTCGAAAACGTGTTAGTGTAGATAACCGACTGGGCGGCATCGATCGACGCGAGCGCGGGAATCGGCTTCCCGGCAAGGCGAAACTCACAATCAAAGTCATCTTCGATGAGATACCGACCTGGTCGCTCGGCGGCCCAGCTCAGAAGCGCATAGCGACGCGCAATGCTCGTCACAAGGCCGGTTGGATATTGGTGAGACGGCATCAGGTGAAGTACATCGGTCCCGGTTTTCTGCAGAGCGCTCAAGTCCACCCCCTCATCATCCAACGGGATATGTCGAACTTTGCAGCCCATAGCCTGATAAATGCGCGTCAGACGTAAATAGCCCGGGTCCTCAACGGCATACACCTTGTCAGCGCCAAGCAACTGAACCAACATGGTATCGAGCAGCTGAGCGCCCGCGCCGATAACAATGTTATTGGGGTCGACATTCATACCCCTCGTCCCGCGCAGATGATGAGCAATTGCGCATCGTAGCCGAACGGTGCCCTGTGCCGGTGCGGGCGAAAAGATCTCGCGCTCGTCTTCGGATGTCAGCGTCGCCCGCAGTGCGCTTTGCCAAAGCCGCGCCGCCTCCAAAGCGGAAGGAGAAAGTGCATCGAACAGCTCAACCTGTCCGTTGACATCATGCGCGCTAGGACCAGCAGAGGCGGCATCTCGGTCGATGCCCTCCGCAGCCGAAGCCAAAACCGGTGCATCCGGAAGTTCGCAAGCGTAGTAGCCACGACGCGGCATTGAGCAAATATAGCCCTCGGCAAGTAACTGGCTATATGCATTCTCGATGGTAATGACACTGATTCCCAGATGACTGGCAAAGGCGCGCTTAGACGGAAGATGCTCCCCCGCCGCAATACGTCCAGCAACAATATCATCTCGAATTTTCTGGTAAACATACTCATAAAGCGATGCTTCGCCGCGTTTTTCCAAATTGTAGTCAAGCATGAGCCTATCACCTGACCTTATTAAGCCATTCAATCTGGTATTAGTCTGACCTTGTTATTATCTTGAAAACTGAGTATTTCGCCATACCCAGCTCCCCGATAGGATGTTCCGTCAAGCAATGCACATGCCAACCAAGGGAGCAACCATGGCAGAACAGACCAGCAAGGCCGATCGCGTCAAACTCAATCGCGAGCTCGCGCAGATGCTCAAGGGCGGCGTCATCATGGACGTCACCACACCCGAGCAGGCGCGCATCGCCGAGGAGGCAGGCGCCTGCGCCGTCATGGCACTCGAGCGCATTCCGGCCGATATCCGTGCCGCGGGCGGCGTCTCGCGCATGAGCGACCCCAAGATGATCAAGGGCATCCAGGAGGCCGTCTCCATCCCTGTTATGGCCAAGTGCCGCATCGGCCACATTGTCGAGGCGCAGGTCCTGCAGGCCATCGAGATCGACTACATCGATGAGTCCGAGGTTCTCTCCCCTGCCGATGACGTCTATCACATCGACAAGACCCAGTTTGACGTGCCGTTTGTCTGCGGCGCCCGCGATCTGGGCGAGGCGCTGCGACGTGTTGCCGAGGGCGCCACGATGATTCGCACCAAGGGCGAGCCGGGTACGGGCGACGTCGTTCAGGCCGTGCGTCACATGCGCAAAATCCAAAAGCAGATCCGCGACGTTGTTGCCCTGCGCGACGACGAGCTCTTTGAGGCAGCCAAGCAACTGCAGGTTCCGGTCGAGCTGGTGCGCGAGGTCCATGCCACGGGTAAGCTTCCCGTCGTGAACTTTGCCGCCGGCGGCGTAGCGACCCCCGCCGACGCCGCGCTGATGATGCAGCTGGGCGCCGAAGGCGTCTTTGTCGGCTCGGGCATCTTTAAGAGCGGCGACCCCGCCAAGCGCGCAGCCGCCATCGTCAAGGCCGTGGCAAACTTCACCGATGCCAAACTCATTGCCGAGCTTTCGGAGGACCTGGGCGAGGCCATGGTGGGCATCAACGCCGACGAGATCGAGATCATCATGGAGGAGCGCGGGCGCTAGTCCAGCAGAAAGGATCGCACATGAGCGATTACGCAGACCAGACGGTCGCCGTGCTGGCGGTCCAAGGTGCTTTTGCCGAGCACGAGGCAAGACTATCCGAGCTTGGCGCACGTTGTATTGAGCTGAGACAGGCGGCTGATTTGAAGCAGGACTTTGACCGTCTGGTACTTCCCGGCGGTGAGTCCACCGTTCAAGGGAAGCTGCTTGATGAGTTGGGCATGCTCGAGGAGCTTCGCGCCCGTATCGCTGAAGGCATGCCCGTCCTGGGCACCTGCGCCGGCCTGATTCTGCTGGCCCGGGTGAATGACGATGTCTCGCTGCCGGGAGCAGGGAGCGACATGTGGC
>CALHJX010000012.1:0-3918 GCA_938033385.1 uncultured Collinsella sp.
GGCAGGTAGCGCAGGCCCGTCACATGGCGTCCCTCACGCGTGCCCGAGCACACCGCATTCCACGCGCGATAGACCGCGCGCGACTCCTCGGCAGCCTCCATCTGCGCACGGCGCTCAGGCGTCACCGACGCCAGGATGCGCTGGCGCTCTGCGTTCAAAAACCCACTGAAGGCGACCGTCTCGCTCTCGCGCTCGTAATTAGCACGTCTCACCCATGCTCACCACCTTGGCTCGATCAAGCAGGTCATCGGTAAAGTATCCCAGGTTGGTCGTGGTTATGACCGTTTGGATATCATCGCCGATCAGCCGCAGAAAAGCACCGCGGCGCTCGCCGTCGAGCTCGCTCATCACGTCGTCCAGAAGCAACAGCGGAGCAGTACCCAGAACATCGCGAGCCACGGCCACCTCGGCCACCTTCCAGGACAGTACCAACGTTCGCTGCTGTCCTTGGCTGGCAAATGAACGAGCGGAGCGACCCGCCACGGTAAATTCAATCTCGTCGCGATGCGGCCCCACCAACGTCACGCCGCGGCGAATTTCCTCGCCGGCGTGCTCATCAAGGGCGGCCAGCATGCGCTCGTACGCCCAGCCCTTCAGCTCTTCGCGATCCTCGACCTGGGGCAAATCCCCCAGCGTGGACGCATAGGACACGTTGGCGGCTTCACCGGACGCCACTTGCCCGTAGGCAGTACGCACATGGCCCCCCAGCCGGTCGAGCAGGGCCAACCGGTGCACGAGCAGAGCCGCGCCCGCGCGGGCAATCGAATCGTTCCACGCGCCGAGCATCTCACGGCAGCACCAGGTCTCCTTGAGCAAGGCGTTGCGCTGGGTCACGCAGCGACCATAGGTGCTCGCAAGATCGGCATAGCGTGCGCTCAGTTGCATGCCAAAGTCGTCGAGGGCGGCGCGGCGCACACTGGCGCCTCGCTTAACCATGTCCAGATGGTCGGGGCAAAACAGCACGCTCGGCAGAACCCCGCGCACACCGGCGGCAGAGCATCTCTTGCCGTTGCGGCTAAACGAGCGTTTACCGTCCTCCGCGCTCAATCCCATATCAAGTACGCGGCCGTCGCCCTCGAGCCTCAGCTCGATCTTGCACGAGCCCACGCCATCATGGACGAGCTCGGCTGCGGTCGGATGCCTAAACGAGGCGCCGCTCGTCAGCAGCTGCAGCGCCTCTATGAGATTGGTCTTTCCCGCCGCGTTGGGTCCCGCAAGTATCGTCACGCCCTCGTCCAGGGCAAGACGATAGCTCTCGAAACTGCGGTAGTGCGCGACGGAAAGATCGCGGGCGAACATGGTCATGGCGCAGCGCTAGATGCGAACCGGCATGACCAGGTACAGGTAGTTGATCTTGTCGTAGGACTTGAAGATGCCCGCCTGCGAGTAGCTCTTGAGCTCCAGCGTGATCTCCTTCTCCTTGGACAGGGCATTGAGGCAGCCGAAGATGTAGTGGTAGTTGAAGGCGATGGTACCCGACTCGCCCTCGGCCTCGACATCGATCGTCTCCTGCGCAAGGTCCTGGTCATTGGAGATGGAGGACAGGCCCATCTGCCCGTTCTCGACATCGATCTCGAACTTGACGGCGGGGTTGGCGCTCGCGATAACGGCCACGCGCTTGAGGGCGGCGTTAAAGGCGGCGACGTCGATCTTGACGCTCGTCACGCACGAATCGGGGATGAGCTGCTTGTAGTTGGGGTACACGCCCTCGATGCGGCGCGACACGTAGGTGGTGTTGCCGGCCTCGAAGACGACCTGGGTGTCGGTAGCCCCGATCATGATGGTCGCCTGGCTGGCCATGATGTTCAGTGCGTCGTTAAAGGCGTCAGCCGGAACGTTGAGCTCAAAGGAGCCTTCGAGGGTCGAGGTCTCGACCTGCGTATCGCACACGGCCAAACGGAAGGAATCGGTCGCCACCAGGCGCACGGTGTTGTTCTCGACCTTCATGTGCACGCCACCCAGGATGGGGCGGGCCTTGTCGGTCGAGGTGACGCGCCACACGCGGCCGACCATCTCGGACAAGATATCGGTCGGCAGTTCCACGGCGCTCTCGATGGCATAGGCCGGAAACTCGGGGAAGTCATTAGCATCAAGCGTGTTCAGCCTAAAAGAGCTCTTCTCGCAACCAATCAGCACCTGGCGCTCGGACAGCTCAAAGGTGACCGGGGCATCGGGGAGGGTCTTGGTGATATTGGAGAGCATCTTACAGGGGATAACCATCTCGCCCTCTTCTTCGACATGCGCCGCGATGCGATGACGGATCGAGATGGTGTAGTTAGAGGTCTGGAATTCCAAGATGCCGTCTTGGGCCTTAACGAGCACGCCCGACAGGATGGGGAGGGTGGATGCCGAAGCGACACCCTTCATAACGACGCCGATGGCTTGTGTAAGCGAGCTCTGGCTGACGGTGAACTTCATCTTTTAATACCTTTCTATAGATATAAATATCTTAATAATAGTAATAGCACTGACGAAACTGTTGATTACTCCCAAAGACGCAGGTCAGACCCAGAAAGAGAATCGACAGCAACCTGTGTGCAACGGGGGTGGTTTTCCACGTTCAAAACCTGCGCAAAACTTTTCATCACCGCGGGTTGGGTTTTAAACACCTTATGCCCGTGGTTTCGACAAGTTTTCAACAGGTGTCTCTATTTTCCTACGAGCGCAGTGTAATTTTATCGCGCAGCGACTTAAGGTCTTCGGTGACGGTGCGGTCTTCCTGGATCATCTTCTGGACCTTTTTGTAGCTCGTGCTGACGGTCGAGTGGTTGCGGTTGCCAAATTCGGCGCCCACCGCCGTGGTCGTCATCTCGCACATCTCGATGGCCAGGTAGATAGCGATATGGCGTGCTTTGGCGATATTGGCGTTGCGACGCGGGCCGATGAGCTCCTCGTGCGTTACGCCGTACTGCTCTTCGATGACGGACTGAACCGTCTGGACGTTGATCTTTTTGGCCGATGTGTCGAAGTACTGGCTGGCGATGGCATCGATATCGTCAAAGGTGAGCTCCCCGCCCTCGCGTTCGCGGTCGCCCGCCTCGCCGGCGCAGCGCTCGCAAAAGCTCTCGAGTTCGCGGATGTTGGTGCCCGAGACCTCGGCCATGTGTTTAAAGTGCTCGTCGGTCAGGTGCCCGCCGTCGCCCCCATAGGCCGCCAGCAGCGAGTCGTCGCCTGCCTCGGGAGCGGCGACGATAGTGTTCTCGTAATAGCGCTGCAAGATCTTGTATTTCATCTCGTAGCTGGGCTCTGCGACCAGGCAGAGCATTCCGGCGTTGAAGCGGCTGGTCAGGCGCTCGTCCATATTAAGGTCCTTGGGAGCGCGGTCGGCGGCGATCACGACCTTCTTGTTGTTACGGATAAATTCGTCCATCAACTGGAAGAAGTAATCCACGCTCGCTCGCTTGCCGATGATGTTCTGGATGTCATCGATGATAAGCACGTCGACGCCGTGGTACGCCTGCATAATGGGGGCATTGCTCTTCTTTTGGCGGTCGAATTCCGTCATCAAGTCGTCCAGATATGCCTGCGAATTGGCGTACTTCACCTTGATCTCGGGCGATTTCTCTGCCAGCTCATTTTTGATGGCGAGCAGCAGGTGTGTCTTACCCAGGCCCGATTTGCCGTAGATGAACAGCGACGTGCACGTGCCGCGCTCGTCCGCGAGGGCGGCAAACTTGAGTGCCGAGCGATAGGCATGGCTGTTCTCGGGGCCGTAGACAAAGTTCTCAAAGGTAAATTTTGAGTTCGCGGCGAGCGGGGCTCCATCCGTATTCTGCTCGGCCGGCACGGTCGGTGCTGGCATGGATGAGGCGGGGGCCGCAGCTTGCGTGGATTTAGTCGGCGCTCTGCCCTTCATCTGGTTCATCATGCGACGAAAATCATCGGCCGAGAGCGTGTTCTTGATTGCAATGCCCGAAT
>CALHJX010000013.1:0-9869 GCA_938033385.1 uncultured Collinsella sp.
ATCATCTCATGTTTTGCCCAATAGTAAAACCTGCCGCGCTACGATTGGGCCATGAGAAGTTTCCTGACCAGCTGGTTGATTATGACTATCGCCGCCGCCGTCATGGTCGCGCTCGTCACCGCCTATGGTCCGGACGCCTTTGGTCCCGACAAGAGCTTCGTTGCCGCACAGGCAAGCGTGGTCGCCACCATGGTCTCGGGCATCCCGAGCGTGCCGTGGTTTGCGGGCGGTTTTATCGCCGGCATCGTCATGTACTGGCTCGGCATTCCGGCCATGATGATCGGCCTGGGCGTGTACCTGCCGTTCTACATGTCGCTCACGGCCTTCTTGGGCTCCTGCGTCAAGCTCGCCTACGACAAGTGGGCAGACCACCGCGATGCCAACGCCGGTCTTTCGGACGAGGAGAAGGCCGCCAAGGATGCCGCCTTCCAGGAGCAGGGCTTGGTTGTCGCCAGCGGCCTGCTCGGTGGCGAGTCCATCGTCGGCGTTATCCTGGCGTTCATCTCCGTGGGCTTAAGCCTGCTGGGCTAAGCTGAGCAGCTGCTCGACAGCAACCATATTGCCTACGATTTGCCCGGTCGGTAGCTTTCGCGGCTGCCGACCGGGCTTTTTGATATCGAAACAAAGAAAGGCCGGCACGCTGCGTTTAACAGCGCGCCGGCCTTATCGGTTAAGCTATCGAAGCGCTCCTGCTATGAACCGAAGTTCGTTGCAGAAACTACGCTCGAAACGCTACATCTGCTTGCGACGACGATCGCTCAGCGTCACACCCGCGGCCACGAGGGTGATACCGCCGATGACGAACACCTCGCCCGCAAGAGCGGAATTGTCGCCAGTCTGGGCGAGTGCGGCAGGCGCAGCCTGTTTCTTGGCAACGGGGGCCTTTGCAGCAGCCTGCGCAACCTGAGGTTTGGTCTGCGGCTCGGCCTTGGGGTGGTACTTGTCGTACTCGGCCTGTGCGGCAGCCAGTGCGTCCTTGGCATCGCCAAGCTCAGCCAGCGCGGCGGCATAGGCGTCGTTGGCATCGGACAGCTTGGCATCGGCATCGCTCAGAGCAGCCTTGAGACCAGCAGCGGCATCGACGGCGGTCTTATAGCGAGCGTAGGCAGCGTTCAGCTTGACCAGCTTCTCGTTGCCCGTCGTGCCCGCGGCAAGGGATGCCTTGTGGTCGACAGCCTCAAGATCAGCCTTGAGTGCCTCGTCGTTGGCAAGCTCTGCCTTGGCCTTGACGATATCGAAGTTCGCATCGACGACGGCTTCGTTGGCGGCCTCGAGCTGCTTCTGGGCATCGGCGACACTGGCTACGGCAGCGTCATAGGCGGTCTTGGCGTCGTCGACCGCTTTCTGGGCTCCAGCGAAGCGCTCGAAGGCCTTGTTCGCGGTGGCCAGTTCGCCCTCGGCAGCCTTGGCATTGGCCTGCGCGTCGGACACAGTCTGCGCCTTGGCGGCAACCGCCTGCTTGGCGTCCGAAAGAGCAGTCGCGGCCTGGACATCTGCGGCCTGGGCCTTGTCTACACCAGCCTGGGCGGCATCGTCGGCCTTCTTTGCCTCGTTAAGCGAGCCCTGCTTATTCGCAAGGTCCGCCTGGGCGGCATCGCGCTTGGCGGCAAGGTCCTTGACCGAAGCGGTAGCGTTGCCATACGCCTCGTTGGCCTGTTCGGACTTTGCCTTGGCGGCATCGCGGGCGCTGCGAGCCTTCGCCTTGTGAGCAGCGGCCTCGGCTGCCTTCGTCTTGCTGTCAGCAAGCGTGGCGTTTGCCTTATCGAGAGCTGCCTGGGCAGTGGCAGCCTCGCCCTTGGCGGTATCGAGGTTCTGCTTGAGGGACTCGATGTCGATTCCGCCGAGCGCGTCCTTCGCGGCGTTGTATGCCGTCTTCGCGGCGGCGGTGCCGGACTTAGCCTTCTCGTACTCGCCCTTGGCGGTGTTCACGTTCGTGTCAGCCGCGGTATAGGCATCATGCGCCGCATCCTGCTTATTTACCGCTGCGAAATAAGCTTCCTTGGCAGTACCGAAGGTCTTCTGCGCCTCTGCCAGCTTAGTCTGAAGTTGCTTAAGCTGCTCCTTCTGCTCCTGCGTGCCGCCTGCGTTGTAGGCGGAATCGATGTAGTCGTTCAGGAGCTTCTTGAACTCGGAGACAGTGAAATCAGCCTCACTGTCAAAAGAGCTGTAATCGAAGATTGTTACCTCGGAATCGGTGTTCTTACCGCTACCGGTCGCGATGCCAATAGCCTTCGTGCCGGCATCGATGATGTTGAGATAGTGCCCGCACTCATGGTAGATGCTGCTGTAGTGCTGGTAGATATAGTAGGAATCATATCGATGGTTTCCAAGGTCACTATTCTTCTCGACGTACTTATCGAATGCCTCTTTTTCCTGAGTGTAGAGACCGGTGTAGGGCCAGCCTAGGGTGTCCTCAGTCTCGCCGCCGGTATATGCACCGCCTCCACCGGCAAGATTTTCACCGTTATCCCAGTAGCAGCCCGAGTGTCCCCAGATGTTCGATGAATATGATGCATTAAGGGCGGCTGCCACAGTCATGCGGAGGCTGACGCTGAGCGCCGACTGACCGTTCGCCTTGCGGAGGTTGTTCTGGGTGTCGAGATATGTCAAGGCGTTGCGCATCTGCTTCAGGGAGAGCGGGTTGGTGTCACGAGACATGTCATGATCGACGTACTGGTCATACCATTCGGCCTTGTCAGCGGCACCGGTCAGCATCGATACGGCTTCCTGGGCGTTCTTTTTCTGCGTGGCTGTGAACTGGCTGCCGCCGATGATGTAGTTCATGAAGCCGAACATACCCTGACTGATGACTTCCTGGTCAACGGTCATGTTGGACTTTAGGTCTGCAATCTGCTGCTCAAGAGCCTCAACCTGGGCATTAGCAGCGTCATAAGCCTTTTCCGCGGCGTTCGAAGCGGCGCAGGCTGCCTCCCACTCGCTGCGCTTCTGCTTGCGAACTTCGACAAGCTTATCGTACTCAGCCTTCTTGTCGGCCTCGGTCTGCTGGGCCTGCTCGTATGCCATCTTCGCGGCGTCACGCTTACTGGCCGCGTCCTTGTACTCCTTGTTTGCCGCATCGTATGCAGACTGGGCAGATGCCACAGCAGCGTTGGCGGCGTTGGCCTTCTCCTGCGCGGCAGCGACGGCAGCCTGGGCGGCCTGCAGATTTGTCTGTGCGGTGGCGTCGGCATCCGTCGCGACATTGAGCTCCGCCTGCGCGGTCTTGAGCTCACCAGCAGCAGCGATCTTGGCGGCCTCAAGCGCACTCAGGTCGACACCCGTACCCGAGACGGCAGCATCGAGCGCGGCCTGCGCTTGGTTGAACTTCTGCTGGGCGTTATCGCGCGCGGTGGTTGCGGCTGCGAGCGCAGCGGCAGTCTCCTGCTTCTTGGCCTGGGCGGAAGTCAGAGCGGCCTCAGTGTCCTTCTTTTCCTGCTGAGCGTTGGCCTCGGCAGCCTTGGCCTGGTCCAGATTGGCCTGTGCAGTAGCAACGGCCTTATTGGCGTCATCGAGCTTTGCCTGTGCGTCCTCGACGGCCTTCTTGGCGGCCTCGTACTCGTCCATACCCATGGCCTCGAGCTTGGCCTGGGCATCATCGAGGGCCTTCTTGGCCTCATCCTGCTTTGCCTTGGCGTCCTTGAGCGCCTGGGTCTTATCCTCGACACTCTTGTTGGCTTGATCGAGCTGATCGTTCAGGTCGCCCAGCTTCTTCTGCTGCTGCTCGGTCTTTTCGACGGCGGCTTTGAGCTCGTCAATCTTCTCCTGGAGCGCGGCGACTTCTGCTGCGTTCTGCTCGATTTCGTTGTCGCTCACAGCCTGCGAGGCCTGATTCTTTTGCTGCTGCGCCTGCTTTTGAGACTGGCCCGCCGCGTCGGCCTTCTTCTGGGCGGCATCGTAGGCGGCCTGAGCGTCCTTGAGCTGCTTTGCCGACTCCTCGGCCAGCTGGGCAGCCGTCTTTACGACCGCTTGGTTACCGGCGGCAACGGTATTCTCTACAGAACTACCCCCCCCCTGAACAGAATCGCCGTTATCGGTTGACGGTGCGGCGATTGCCGCCAGCGGCGACATGAGCGGCTGAGCGATGAGGCCCGCCGTCAAAACGGTTGCGACGGCGCGGTTAGCAACGCCCTTGACGTTGACAGTCTTGGCCCGAGGCTCAAAGTGTTGTGGACTGTAGTTTGCCATGGCTTTCTCCCTTTGACACGGATGTATCCATACGTATCAAACGGTAGCTGTCGATTTTTGAATTCTGTTGCGCAACATTGGCGACCAGCGTATTTTTTGAAATTCACGCTCTCGTGCTTCACAGTTTCGTCACATTTGAAGGAGCTGGTGCATCATATTCTCGCGGGATGGAATTGAGCCTGTGATTTGCATTTGCTCCCGCGTCATCCGCCCTATCGGATTCCGCGTCCAACAGACACCCCGCCCGCCACGGTGTAGAGTTATGACAACGGGCGCGTTGCGCGGACCGCGCTGGAACGAGGTGGACATGGAACTCGACAAACAACAGATCAAGCGACTACGCGAACGCCATCACCGGCGCCACGGCATCCGCCCTGCCCATAGTGAGGCTGCCGAGCAGGCTGGTCGCTTTTTAAAGCGCGCGTTCAACATTCGCGAGGGACGCGCGCCCTATCACGTGATCCGCAAGCGTTTTGTAAACGGGGCGCGTCTGACTGGCTCCCACCTATGCATCCTCATCATCGCCATGCTCATCGCGAGCATCGGCCTCGATATCGACTCGGACATCGCCATCGTGGGCGCCATGCTCATCTGCCCGCTCATGGGCTCGGTCCTTGCCATGGCATACGGTATTGCCACGCTCGACCGCGAGATTACCGTCGAAGCCGTCGCCAGCCTTGCGCTGCAGATGGCCTTTTGCCTGGTCACGTCCACGCTATACTTTAAGCTCTCGCCCCTTGGCCCCCCCCCGGCCGCCATCATCGACAACTCGACACCCACCGTCTGGGACCTTACCGTCGCACTCGCAGGCGGCTTTGCAGGCGGGCTGGGCAACTCGCGCGACCAGGAACCCGCCACGCTCATCGCCGGCGTGGCCGTGGCGACCGCGCTCATGCCGCCCCTGTGCGCGGCGGGCTACGGCATCGCCATCGCAAGCGGGTCGCTATTTCTCTCGGCGCTTTACGAGTTTGGCATCAACGTGGTCTTTATCGCGCTCGCGGCCGAAGCCGTACTGCTTCTATTGCGCGTGCCGCTCAAGCGCGACCTCAACGGCGACGGCATTGTGACCGCCGAGGAAAATGCCGAGGTCGACGAGCTGTCACGCAAAGTGCGCCGCCGCATCATCGTGGGCACGGTGATCTTTGCCATCCCCTGCATTATTATGACGGCGGGGTCTATTGGCTCGGCGCAGGCCGGCGTGCAAGACGGCTACGGCGTCACCGAAACCACGCGCGAACTTGCCGCGGTGCTGCCGGGTTTTAAAGATTACACCGTCGCCGTCGAGACCTCGGCTACCGAAGGGGACGAAGAAGGCATCGTCGAGCGCGAGATTGTCGCCCATGTGACGACAGGCGAGGCGCTTGGGGCGCACGACCGCCGTGTCGCCCGCAAGCTCATAGACCTCAACGTGCCTGAACTCGACCGCGTGGAGTTCGATGTGAAGTGATGCAGAGCGCGGGATGAATGCTCGCACGGACGCAAGTTACGACGAGGCGCAGACGCGATACGGACACGAGCAAATAGCGGAGTGCAGTTCACACCCGCGCCCCGCTCGCTTTTTTATTGCCGTGAATCAACTGTCCGAATCGACCTCGCCAGACTCCACCGTAAACGCCGGATCGGTGCTCACAAGATAAAATCGGGTCACTTTGCTATCTCTAAATAGATAGAGCTGGCCCTGCTCGCGTCGGCGTGACATATACGCCACGTGGACCGTACCGAATTCTTCGCCGTTTTCCTTCTTTAATACCAGGATGTTAGGATCGTCCGTACGCTTAAACTGCCCGTCTGCGCAGATTCCGTCTTTGTCGACCAGCTGCCATCGACAGTTGTCCTCCTCAAGAAAGGCCAGGGTTTCCAGACTCGTCTTGTCGTCCCGATAGTAACCGTCAACGGCAAACCCTTCGGAAGCGCATTCCTGCATATAGGACGTTTCTCGGCTTATAGCAAACAGCCCTGTAGCGCCCAGGAGCACAGCCAGGCAGACCACTGCAAGGGCTATCGAAATAGCACGGCGACCCATGTTAGCCCAGCCGATAGTTGCTTAACGGAGCGTGAAACATACCTGGAACCTCCGATATCAGGGGGGAACGTCGCCAGCAGGCTGGCGACAACTATATGTTTCTGACATCAAACCATATGGCTGCCACTCGCGGAGGGGGCATCGGCGAACGGCGTGTTTTCATACTCCATTGGTCAAACCTAAGCGCGGCCCTACAGCTCGTACTTGTACACGCGGTAGATGTACTTTTCGGCTTCCATCTCGTAGGTGGCAATGGGTAGACCGTAGCGGTCGTACTCGGTGAAGGTCTTGGCCTGGCCCGAAGCCACGAGCATACTATTCGAATCGCCGACGCGCTGCGCGCTGCTCACATAGCCCGAAAACAGCACGGCGATCTGGTCCTCAAGCTCGTAGGTGTGCGCGGTCTCGTCCACCGTAAAGATGCGCCCAAACGAATGCGTTCCCTTGCTGTAGTCGGTCACCACCGCGGCGCCCAGCTGGCCCCAGTCGAACTTGGGATAGCTTTCGGCCGCACCAAAGTTGTTGTCGTACAGCAGCACCTGATAGCGAGCGGTTGCCGCCGTAACGGAGCTCGGCAGATAGGTCACACTGTGCTGGCCTGCGTTGAGCGAAAAATCGCCTTGGGCCTGCAGCAACTTGTCCTCAAAGCCCGAGCCGGCCCATTGCCACTCCTTTCTATTTCTGGGTCCATCTTCTCACTGTTGGCGGCCGAAAATGATCCGTTTTCCTCCGACCCCGAGGGATCATTTTTAGTACTTGAAGAAGCCCTCGCCCGAGCTTTCGCCCAGCTTACCTTCGTCGAGCATTTTCTTAAGGACGGATGCCATGGCCTTAAAGTTGTAGGGCATCATCATCTTCTTGAGCAGCGGGCTCACCAGGCCCGGCACCTTCTGATACTGCATGACGATGTTGTAGGCCGTCTGGATACCCACCGTGTCGAATACGCGGAACGGGCCCTTGGGAGCGCCGGTGCCACGCGTCCACGCGAGGTCGATGCTCTTGGGATCGCTCACGCCCGAGACGTACAGATCAAGGCCCGAAAGCAGCCACGGTACCAACATGGAGTTGAGCAGATAACCGTTCTTTTCCTTGTTGACGGGCAACGCCAGCATACGGATATCGTTGGCAAAGTCGACGAGTTCATCGAAGTAGCGCTTGTCGGTCTGGTCCTGTGCCATGACCTCGGTCATGTTGTTCTTCCAGATAGAGTTGGCAAAGTGCAGCGACAGGTACTTCTCGGGGCGGCCAGTGTACTTGGCAAAGGTACTCGGCAGTAACGTGGAGGAGTTGGTCACGACGACGGTCTTTTGCGGAAGGACCGGGGCGAGCTTCTTGTAAAAATCGATTTTTGCCTGGGTGTCCTCGGCCATAGACTCGATGACCAAGTCGGCGTCGGCCACTGCCTTGGCAAGATCGAGCTCCAGCTTGAGTGTGGAGTAGGCGCGCTCAACGGCGGCGAGTGCCGCCTCTTTGTCGAAGGGCTTGCCGCTATCGGCGATACCGGAGCACCACTCGCCCGTGCCGTCCGCCATACCCTCGATTGCCGCGATGCACTCCTCGCGCACATGATCGATCTTGGGCTGGGTGCGACCGATGCTGCCCTCGCTGCGCAGCCAAATCGTTACATCGAAGCCGCAGTAGGCAGCCTGAAAGGCAATCTGACTTCCCAGCACGCCGCCGCCGGCAACGCAAACGGTCTTGTAGCTCATAGGAACAGTCCTCTCTTACGTAATTCCATAGATGTGTATTTATTCAACCGTAAGAGGGCTGCACACTGGGGGTGGGTTCTATAAACGGACGGTAATTTGCGGCGAACGGCTACATCTGTTCATTATCTCAGGGTTCCGAGGGCGATTTTTTGTGCCACCGAGACGTCGTTTGCGGAAGTATGCGGCAAATTCCGGAACCCTTGAGCCCCCCCCCCCTATTTTCCGCCAATAAAACCGCAGGTACAGGGCTTGGACATATTCGGTGTGCTCGGTCTATTCAGATTTTGCCGCATACTTCCGAAATCTGAGTTCGCAAAGGGTGATAGTCGGGGCGTTTACGCAACATATGTCCAAGCAAAAACGGGTGGTAGCCGGTACGGCCACCACCCGTTTGTCTCATATCCAGCCCATAGCAGGCCAGCTACTTCTTAATGCCGCGTCCCAGGCGCTCAGCGACCGACGCCACGGCACTCTCGTCGACCGAGCCGCAGCTCACGCAGCCATCGTGGGCGCGCATCTGGCCGGTAACCTCATCCATCGCGAGCGGCGCCACCTTCTCAAGCTTAAAGCCCTTGCCGGCGCGCATGTTTTCCTTGGCCACGCTGATCATGAGCTTAATACGGTTGAGCTGGTTGACCTCGGACGCGCCGGGGTCGTAGTCCACCGCGACGATATTGCTCTCGGGATGCTGGCGGCGCAGCTCCTTGATCACGGCCTTGCCCACCACGTGGTTGGGCAGGCACGCGAAGGGCTGCGTGCAGATAATGTTGGGCGCGCCGTGGTCGATCAGATCGAGCATCTCGGCCGTGAGCAGCCAGCCCTCGCCCATGTTGTTGCACACCGAAAGCACCGTGCGGGCCTTGTCGGCCATGGTGCCGATGCGCTCGGGCGCCTCAAAGCGGCGGGACTTTTCGAGCATCTCCTCCACCGGCGTGCGCATCCAGTCCACGAGCTTGATGAGCGCCTGCATACCAGCGCGCGTGGTAGCGGAGCTTCCCAACTCGTCCTTCTGCAGCTCGGCGTTGCTCATGGAGTACAGGAAAAAGTCGAGCAGACCCGGCACCACGGCCTCGCAGCCCTCGCGCTCGATGACATCGACCACGTGGTTGTTGGCTGTGGGATGGAACTTGACCAGGATCTCGCCGACCACGCCCACGCGCGGCTTGGTACCCTCGCCCACGAGCGGCATGGTGTCGAACGCGCGGATGGCCTCGCGGCACAGCTTGGTGTAGTTGTGGCGGTTAAACTTGGGCGCCAGCTTGCGAGCGCGCGCCATGTACTCCTCGTAGAGCGCGTTGGCGGCACCGGGCGTAGCCTCGTACGGGCGGCAGCGATAGAGCATCTGCATCATCACGTCGCCAAAGAGCACCGCGTAGACTGCCTGCTTAAGCAGCGCCGGCGTAATCTTAAAGCCAGGGTTGTCCTCGCCCAGCGCCACGGCCGAAAGCGAGATCACCGGGATCTCGGGGTGGCCGCTCTCGCGCAGGGCCTTGCGGATGAGTGCGATGTAGTTGGTGGCACGGCAGCCACCGCCGGTCTGGCTGATAACCACGGCTGTCTTGGACAGGTCGTATCGACCGCTCTCGATGGCCTCCATGATCTGGCCCGTCACCAGGATCGACGGATAGCAGATGTCGTTGTTCACGTAGCGCAGGCCGGCCTCGACGGCATCGTGATCGGTCGAGGGCAGCAGCTCCAAGTTGTAGCCAGCACCACGGAACACCTCTTTGACCAGGTCAAAGTGGATCGGCGCCATCTGCGGGCACAGGATGGCGTAGCCCTCCTCGCGCATCTGCTCGGTAAAGGGCACCTTGGGCCACGCGGTCGAAGCACTCTCGCGCTGCGCCTCGAACGTGTACTTACGGCTCGCGAACGCGGGGGCATCCGTGGAGGGCGCCACCGGCGCGGCATCGCCCTGCTCGTAAGTCTCGCCCGCGGCCGTAGCCTCGGCC
>CALHJX010000014.1:0-7530 GCA_938033385.1 uncultured Collinsella sp.
TTCGATGCCGGCTCGTACGCGAGCTCGGGTACGTACGTGACGGGCCTTGCCGCCAAGAACGCCGCGACCGAGCTGCGTGAGAAGATCTGCGCTAAGGCCGCCCAGATGTGGGACGTGGACGCCGCCGATGTGGTCTTTGATGGTCAGTATGTGCGCCTGTCCGACGAGCGTGCCGCGCGCGAGCAGAACCGCTACCTCACGCTGCGCGACTTTGCCAACCTGTGCGTCAAGAACATCGCGGGCGGTGACGCGCTCACCTCGCATGCCTCTGCCTGTCTGCCCGTTTCGCCTCCGCCGTTTATGGCCGGCATCGCCGAGGTCGAGGTCGACAAGGCAACCGGCAAGGTGACCGTTGTGGACTACGCGGCGGCTGTCGATTGCGGCACCGTTATCAACGAGGCGCTCGCGCGCGTCCAGGCTGAGGGCGGCATTGCCCAGGGCATCGGCCATGCGCTCTACGAAATCGTCGAGCACGATGAGCGCGGCCGCCTGCGCACCGGCAACTTTATGAGCTACAAGCTGCCCACGCGCCTGGATATCGGCAGTATTCGCGTGGCCTTTGAGCCGAGCTACGAGCCGACGGGCCCGTTTGGCGCCAAGTCGATCGGCGAGGTCGTCATCAACACGCCGCTCGCCGCCGTGGCCTCGGCCGTGGCACACGCCACCGGCCACCAGGTTCGCTCGCTTCCGATCACGCCCGAGAAGGCCCTGCTGGGGGAGTAGCAGGTTAGCGAACAAGTCGTAATTGGCGGGGCGGGGTAACTCGTCCCGCCTTTTGCACTCGTGGTGAGGTCGTGAGCTTGTAAAAGGTGTGCGTGCGCTTGTCGTTCGTATCTGCTATCATTCTTAGTCTGTGCGCTCATGCGGGCGTGGCGGAATTGGTAGACGCGCCAGATTTAGGTTCTGGTGGGATTCCCGTGAAGGTTCGAGTCCTTTCGCCCGCACCAACGCACCCGCGTCGGCTTATGCCCTCGCGACGCTTGTTGCATAAAGGTACCAGCACCTCAGATAAGCTGGGCAGTATGAGGAGGAACGTGTTGAACATCACCGCTTCTGACGTCAAGGACGCCAAGCTCACCGCTACGGTCACCATCCCGGCCGCCGACGTCGACGCCGCGATCAAGAAGGCCTACAAGGACACCGCCAAGAAGTACCGCTTCCCGGGCTTCCGTGCCGGTAAGGCTCCCCGTCCGGTCATCGACTCCGCACTTGGCGCCGAGGCTACCCTCGCTCAGGCCACCAACGACCTGATCGCCGCCAACGAGCCCGCCGTCCTCAACGAGCTGGACATCGTCCCCACCAAGAACGGTGACTACAAGGAGCTCGACCTCGCCAAGGATCACGAGGACTACACCTACACCGTCGAGTTCTCCCTGCGTCCTGCTGCTGAGCTCTCCTCCTTCGACGCCGTCGAGATCGAGATGCCCCCTGCGGAGGTCACCGAGTCCGAGATCAACAACCAGGTCGAGATGCTCCTCAACTACCGTGCCACCTTCGAGGACGTCGAGGGTCGCGCCGTCGAGGCTGACGACTATGTGACCGTCGACCTCAAGGCCGTTGAGAACGCCGACAACTTTGCCGCCGAGGGCCGCATGCTCATCGCCGGTAGCGACAGCAACCCCATGGAGTTCAACGAGGCCCTGATCGGCGCTAACGTTGACGACGTCAAGACCGTCACCTGGACCGACGAGGTCGAGGAGGGCGAGGAGGCCGAGACCCACACCGTCGAGGTCACCGTCAAGGGCATCAAGGTCCGCAACACCCCCGAGCTCACCGACGAGCTCGTCAAGTCCGACTTTGGCTTCGACAGCATCGACGCCATGCGCGACGCCATCAAGATCGAGATCGAGCAGGACAAGGCTTCCCGCCTGCCGGCCGAGAAGGAGAACCGTTGCGTCTCCGCTCTCGCCGAGCGTCTGCAGCTCGACGAGATGGACGCCGACTACGAGCAGTCCGTCTTTGAGGAGCTTGGCCAGAACTTCCTGTCCAACCTCGCTGCCCGCGGCATGACCCTGGACACCTGGCTGCCCGCTTCCGGTCTGACCATGGAGCAGTTCATCGGCGACCTTCACAAGCAGGCCAACGATGTTGCCCGTGAGTCCCTGGCTCTGGACGCCCTCGCCCGTGAGCTCAAGATTGAGGTCACCGAGGACGACATCAACGCCGAGTTCGAGAAGGCTGGCGTCAAGGACGTCGAGGCTTCCAAGGCCGAGTTCATCTCCGATGGCCGCATGCCTGCCGTCCGCGAGTCCATCCGTCGCTCCAAGGCCGTCGACCACCTGGTCGAGAACGCCAAGGTGACCGAGGTCGACGAGACCGCCAAGGACGCCGAGTAATTCTCGCCACCTTGCCCGCGAGCGCATGCGCGCGCCCGTGATGGGGTAAAGTTATACACCGGTTATCCGGTTGCTTCGTACGGTGCCAGCCAATGCATAGCATGCGGGCACCGTACGTTTATCTAGAACCAATTTGGTCCGCAAGAGAGAAATGGAGATGCGTATGATCGCTAAGTTCGATTCCGCCCTCGTGCCATACGTTATCGAGCAGACGCCGCGCGGCGAGCGCAGCTACGATATCTATTCGCGCCTGCTCAACGATCGCATCATCTTCTTGGGCGAGGAGATCAACTCCGTCAGCGCCAACCTGGTCGTTGCCCAGCTGTTGCATCTTGAGAGCCAGGATGCCGAGAAGGATATCTCGCTCTACATCAATTCGCCCGGCGGCGAGGTCTACTCCGGCCTGGCGATTCTGGACACCATGAACTTCATCAAGCCGCAGGTCTCCACCATCTGCGTCGGTATGGCCGCGTCCATGGCCGCCGTGCTGCTTTCGGCCGGCGCCAAGGGCAAGCGCTTCTGCCTGCCGCACTCCAAGGTCATGATTCACCAGCCCAGCGGCGGTGCCCAGGGTCAGCAGACCGAGATTGAGATCGTTGCCGAGGAGATCAAGAAGACTCGCCGCGAGCTCAACCAGATCCTGTCCGACGCCTCGGGCCAGCCCATCGAGAAGGTCCAGGCCGACACCGAGCGCGACAACTACCTGACCGCTGCCGAAGCCCTCGACTACGGCCTGATCGACCGTATTGTCACCTCGCGCGACCTCGCCGCGAAGGACGCCTAGGATGGCAGGTAACATGCAGGACAACTTTGACGAGAACGGCAACCCTATCCGCTGCTCCTTCTGCGGAAAAGAGCAGGGCCAGGTCCGTCGCCTCGTAAAGGGCCCGACCAACATCTTTATCTGTGACGAGTGCGTCGCCGCTTGCTCCGAGATTCTGGAGGAGTCGCTGGCTTCGGACTTTATGGACGCTGCCCGCAACGGCAAGCTGCCAGGCTTCCTCAACGACCACGGCCAGGCTGCTGGGCAGCCCGCCGTGGACCCCGAGACCGAGGGCTTTGAGCTCGAGGATGACCGCCAGGTCATCACGCACGTGCCGACGCCGCACGAGATCTATGATGAGCTTTCGGCCTATGTTATGGGTCAGGAGGACGCCAAGCGCGCCATGTCGGTTGCCGTGTACAACCACTATCGCCGCGTGATCGAGGGCGGTGCCGCGGTGTCTGCCTTTGACGACGGTATGGGATCGCAGTTCGACGACGATATGGACGAGGTGGAGCTCGCCAAGTCTAACATTTTGCTGCTCGGTCCTACCGGTACCGGTAAGACCCTGCTCGCCCAGACGCTTGCGCGCATCCTCGAGGTGCCGTTTGCCATCGCCGATGCCACCGCGCTCACCGAGGCCGGCTATGTGGGCGAGGACGTGGAGAACATCCTGCTCAAGCTTATCAATGCTGCCGATGGCGATATCGAGCGCGCACAGGTGGGCATTATCTACGTGGACGAGATTGACAAGATCGCCCGCAAGGCCGAGAACCTCTCCATTACCCGCGATGTCTCGGGCGAGGGCGTTCAGCAGGCGCTGCTGAAGATCCTTGAGGGCACGGTTGCGAATGTCCCGCCGCAGGGCGGCCGCAAGCACCCGCAGCAGGAGTTGCTGCAGATCGACACGACCAACATCCTGTTCATCTGCGGCGGTGCCTTTGTGGGTCTGGATAAGATCATCGCCGATCGCGTGGGCAACAAGGGCGTGGGCTTCAATTCCGAGATCGCCGGCCCCACTTCGGTCGACGAGAACGACCTGCTGCGTCAGGTGCTCCCGCAGGACCTCAACGCCTTTGGCATGATCCCCGAGTTTGTGGGACGTACGCCCGTCGTCACCCAGACGCAGGCGCTTGACGAGGACGACCTGGTGTCGATTCTGACCGAGCCCAAGAACGCCGTGGTGCGTCAATACCGTAAGATGTTCCAGCTCGAGGACGTTGAGCTTGAGTTTGAGGACGCGGCCCTGCACGAGATCGCCCGCATGGCGCTCGCCCGCAAGACCGGCGCCCGCGGCCTGCGCTCCATCTGCGAGGACGTTCTGCAGCAGACGATGTTCGACCTGCCCAGCGAGGAGGGCGTTTCCAAGGTCATCGTGACCGAAGCCTCCGTAAAGGGCGAAGAACAGCCCCAGCGCATCTACGGGTAAACCAGCCAAAAACGTGCTTGCAAATAGCCTCTGACCATCCGTGGTCGGAGGCTATTTTATATATACGCAATAACCCCAACTACCTGTGTTATTCTGTGTGTTTGTTTAAGCCTCAGCGAAGTCATATCAGACTGAAGTAATCGATACCTAAGGGGAGGAATGCAGACCCTGGCGGGCCTACATTCCTCCCCGGCGGGACAGGGAGAGATATATGGAAGAGATGCCCAAGAACTACGATCCGTCGACCAACGAGCCGGCGATCCTGCAGAAGTGGCTCGACGGCGGCTACTACAAGCGCCGTGAGGGCGTGGGCGACTGCACCGTCACCATTCCGCCTCCCAACGTGACTGGCAAGCTCCACATGGGCCACGCCACCGATGACTCCATCCAGGATGCCATTGTCCGTATGGCCCGCATGCGCGGCAAGTCCACGCGCTGGGTGCTGGGCACCGACCACGCCGGTATCGCCACGCAGACCAAGGTCGACAAGAAGCTCAAGAGCGAGGGCATTAGCCGCCTGGAGATTGGTCGCGACAAGTTTGTCGACGCCTGCTGGGACTGGACCCACGAGTACGGCGGCATCATCGTCGAGCAGATCAAGCGCATGGGCTGCTCCGTCGACTTTGATAACGAGCGCTTTACCATGGACGAGGACTATGCCCAGGCCGTGCGCAAGGTCTTCTGCGACTGGTACCACGACGGTCTGATCTATCGCGGCAAGCGCATCGTCAACTGGTGCCCCAACTGCACTACCGCTATCTCGGATGACGAGGCCGAGTACAAGGACGAGAAGGGCCATCTGTGGCACCTGCGCTACCCGCTGGTCGAGCCCGTCGACGGGCAGGACTACATCGTGGTGGCCACCACGCGTCCTGAAACCATGCTCGGTGACACGGGCGTCGCCGTTTCCCCGAAGGACCCTGAGAAGGCCGCCTTCGTGGGCAAGACCGTCAAGCTTCCCATCGTCGACCGTGAGATCCCCATCTTTGAGGATTGGCATGTCGACGCCAACTTCGGTTCCGGCTTCGTTAAGGTTACTCCGGCCCACGACCCCAACGACTACGCCATGGGTCAGGCTCACGACCTGCCGCAAATCAATATCTTCGATGAGCACGCGGTGGTCGTCGAGGGCTATGGCGAGTTTACCGGCATGAACCGCGACGAGTGCCGCGAGGCCGTCATCAAGTGGTTCGAGGAGCACGACCTGCTCGATCACGTTGAGGACCTCGATCACTCCGTCATGCACTGCTACCGTTGCGACTCCGCGCTGGAGCCGTGGCTGTCCGAGCAGTGGTTCGTCGCCGTCGATAAGCTCAAGGGGCCGGCGCTCGACGCCGTCAACTCCGGCAAGGTCACCTTCCACCCCGCGCGCTGGACGCAGACCTACACCACTTGGATGGAGAATCTCAAGGACTGGTGCATCAGCCGCCAGCTGTGGTGGGGCCACCGCATTCCCGTGTTCTACTGCGAGGACTGCGGCTGGGAGGACGCTCTTACCGAGGACACCGACGTGTGCCCCAAGTGCGGCGGCCATCACGTGCATCAGGACGAGAACGTTCTGGACACCTGGTTTAGCTCGCAGCTGTGGACCTTCGCCACGCAGGGCTGGCCGCAAAAGCCGGAGCTGCTCGAGGGCCATCACCCCACGACGGCGCTTGTCACCGCACGCGACATCATCGCGCTGTGGGTCGCGCGCATGGTCATGAGCTCGCTGTACTTCCTGGACGAGGTGCCGTTTAAGGACGTCGTCATCTACCCGACGATCCTTGCCAAGGACGGCAGCCGCATGTCCAAGTCTAAGGGCAACGGCGTTGACCCCATGGACCTCATTGGCATGTACGGCGCCGACGCCATGCGCTTCAACCTGCTGACGCTGTGCACCAACAACCAGGACGTCAAGTTTGACGCGAACATCGATAAGAAGACCAAGAAGCTTATCGACAGCCCGCGTACCGACCAGGCCAAATCGTTTGTGACCAAGATCTGGAACGCCAGCCGCTTCCTGCTCATGAACATGGAGGGCTACACGCCCGGCGAGCCCGTCGTGGAGACGCCGGCCGACGCCTGGATGTTCAGCCGCCTGGCCAAGGCCGTGAAGATGGTCACCGAGGGCATCGAGAACTACACCTTTGGCGACATGGCCCGCGGCGTGCAGCAGTTCTTCTGGAACGAGGTCTGCGACTGGTACGTCGAGGTCACCAAGGCCCGCCTGAAGGGCGAGGGCCGTCTGCAAGCGCAGCGCAACCTGATCTTTGTGCTCGACACCTCCATTCGCCTGATGCATCCGCTCATGCCGTTTGTCACGGAGGAGATCTGGGACAACATGCCGGCGAGCGTGCTCGACCTGGACGCCGAGGGCAACCTGGACCGCGCCGAGGCGCTCATGATCGCCAAGTGGCCGGAGCCCGCCGACTACGCCAAGTACGTCGACGAGTCCGCCGAGCGCGCATTTGAGCTGTGCCGCACCGTCGTTTCCGCCGCCCGCGCCACGCGTTCGCGTTATCGCTTGAGCCCCAAGGCCGAGATCGACGTGGTCGTGCGCGCCGGTGCCGAGGACATCGAGAAGCTCGAGAGCCTGCGCTCGACCATTGAGCCTCTGGCGAACACCGCCTCGCTGGTCATGGGTACCGACGTCGAGAAGCCGGCCGCGAGCATTGCCGTGGTCGATAGCGGCGTCGAGGTCTTTGTGGTGCTCGAGGGCAAGGTCGACCTTTCGGCCGAGAAGGCACGCCTGGAGAAGGAGATTGCCGCGGCCCAGAAGGAGCTCGCTGGCTGCGAGAAGACGCTCGCCAACGAGGGCTTTGTGGCCAAGGCCGCACCTGCGGTGGTGCAGAAGAAGAGGGACCGTGCAGCAGAGCTCAAGGAGATCCTGGCGGCACTGACTGCTCAGGTTGCTGACTTCTCGTAAGGTGGACTGTGGGGCGCGGTTTGGGGCATTGCTCGCTACTGCGAACAGTCCTGCTCGCACGAAGGCCACATTAAGTGGCCTTCGGCTCGTGCGG
>CALHJX010000015.1:0-1296 GCA_938033385.1 uncultured Collinsella sp.
TCAACGATATGGCACCGTGGGGACACATGTATGTCAATCCTGGTCTAACAGAGCCATACGTTTTCTATCTAGTTGAGGAACCCATCAGCGGCGAAAACGAATTAGACACCAAATTCGATAAGACCATTTACAAGATCGTGGCAACAGTTGATAGCAATCCATACAATATCGACCATCTCATGTCGATTCCAATTAAGTATTACAAGGTAAAAGAAGTAACAGTTTATAAAAAGAACGAGGATGGTAGCAACTTCGTAGCACTTGCCTCCGGAAGCTATTCCGTTAACACCTCGGATGACACGAAGACTACGGTTGTTATCGGTGGCGAGAATAACCCGACCTTTATCAACAAAATTGAGCCCTATGCCTCTGTCGGCTCCTGGACGCCAGCGGCGACTAAGGTCGTTGAGGGTGGCGAGATGAAGGAGTTCACGCTCGAGTTTGCGGATAACGAAGGGTTCGAGAACGCTGAGAGGGTTACGACTAAGGCCAACGGCAAAAAGTCCCAGAAGCTTTATTTCCCAAATATTGAGTATGACCTTGCCAGCTTGAAGCAGGGAGATTCTGATGATTCGGGTCGTGGCGCTAAAAAAGACTTCAAGTACTACGTGCGCGAGAGTACAGAGTTTTCGCTGTTCTCGCACTATACGTACGACAAGTCGGTCTATCGATTTGATGTCACGATGAAGGACAAGGAGAACGGTTCAATCGAGGCCGAGAAAGTGACCTTTACCAAAATCAAGGACGCTGACGGTATTGATATCGATCCCAACAAGCAGGTTCCCGTCGCCTTCGACGTCAGCAAGCCCGAGTCCACCCCCACCTTCACCAACACCTACTCCACCTCTTTGCCCCTTTCTGGTATGTCGGGCGTCACGCTGACGTACCTTGCCGGTGCGACGGTGCTTTGCGCTGCTGCGGCCTGGATGCACATTCGTCGCAAGGCGAATGCGAAGGGAGGTGAGCGTCGTGAATAAGAAAGTTTGCTCCTTCCCGATCTTGTTTGCGCTGCTTGCCCTCGTGATCGGTACCTGCGCGGTTGTGTTCCCCGCATCCGCGCAGGCCGCGCCGACCTCGACCGGTTCCATCACGGTGAGCGGCACCGTGGCGAGCAGCTACGACGCCTACCAGATCTTTAGCGCCAACGTCGTCGACGGCGACAACGACGCCAAGATCGCCACCGACCTCGTTTGGGCAAGCGATGCCGTGCGCGATGCCGCGCTGCCTGTGTTGTACAGCGCCGGCATGCCCAAATCCCAGACCACCGCGCAGGAAGCTGCCGAGGGGCTCAACGCC
>CALHJX010000016.1:0-2072 GCA_938033385.1 uncultured Collinsella sp.
CCGCGCCAGCTCTTCCGGGGATGCCTCGCGCCATCCCCGAACCCCTGCGCGCCAAGGGGCGCTGCCCCTTGGAACCTTGGCTAAGGTGGCTCGGGGGATATGGAGGATACCGGAGCGCATGCGTCCGGCGGTATCAATAGGACTCAACCTGATGCTTGACCGCTACGGCCTAGAATTCAGTGGCTTCCGCTACTTCGTGGCTCCGCAACCCGAGCACTTATACCCGGTGGTCACGGTCTCGTCCCATGCCGCGCTCACCTGTACCTGTTCGTCGTAGGCAGCCTGCACTGTACGAGACTCTTCGTGGCAAGAACCGCAGTTGCCACCGTTGAGTAGCGAGTTCTTAATATGAGCCGCTTCGTTCCCAGTGATATCCGCCCCACAGTTGTTGCAAATGCTGACATACTTTACAACTGCGTCATGGTGGACGGTCCTGTACTGCGCGTCATGATGGACGGTCTTGGTTTGGACTACCCAGTTGTGCTGGTGGGAGGCAGTTTCCTGTGCGGAGGGGTTTCCCGACTCTGGTTTGCCGGAGCTCTTTCCATTCTCGCCTGACGACGGGACGTCCGAGCCATTACCCGTCGTTCTCCTCTCGTTCGCAGTGGTTTCTTCAGGCTGGGCGTCTTCCGCCGTCGGTCCTGAGGCTTCGTCTGTCCCGTCTCGCGCGACGGAGCTTGTCTCGTTTTCTTCTTCGGTTGCTCCCGCGGCTTCTCGCTGCGTTGTCGCAGCCGAATTGCCTTCGTCTTTATTTCCCGTGGGCATGGCGTGCGGCCAGGCGAGGGCGAGGAACGCGGCGAGCAGGACGGCTGCTGTCGCTATTGCTGTCCTCTTTGACTTTGCTCGCGTGAGGATCGTCGTCATGAGGTGTCTGTTCTCGCCCACTTTGGTGTCTCCATCGTGCCTATTTTCCATTGGCGAACGTCACCGCGCTCCACTCGGAGGAAAGGGTTAGCGTGAGGGAGCCCCTGCGGTCGGACAGTTTAAAGTTTGTCGCCTCGCCCCCGACGGTCATCGTCCCCTCGTAGATTAAGGGTCGCGGCGACGATCCGTCCGAGCTCACCCACTGGGAGGTCACGTCGAGCTCGTATTCGCCGGAGTGGTCCGAGGTGAGCCATGAGCTCTCGCGCGGGGCGTCGGTGTAAGAGCCCTTCCTCTGGTATTCGCCCTTCGTGAATGCGAGCGAGCCGTCGTCGAACGAGAGCGTCTCTGCGACGGTTTGGGTCGAGGGCGGGTTCTTCACCGACCAGGTGGCACTCTCCAGTGTGTCTCTCACCCTGTCGGGCGTGGCCGCCGTGTATTCGTCGTAGTAGGACTTTGCCGCCGACTCGTCCTCGAAGTACCTCTCGCCGTAGTCTTCGCACCCCAAGGGCACGTAGCTCCCGTCGTCCTGCCTCACGAGCGTAACGGTGCCTAGCTGCGAGGAGGACAGAACCACATCGTCGCCCTCGGCTTCCCAATCGCCGCTGAGCTCCTGGGAGCCGACATAGTGCCAGGTGCTCTCTTCGAACTTGATCGTCGACGCGGATCCGGGCTTGTTCGCGCACACCTTGCCAAGGGCCACGCTGCCGCAAACCGAATAGTAGTAGAGGGTCTTGCCGCTGATGCTGCTCTTGCCGCACCCGGCGAGCCCGAGCGAGCCCATGACGGCGAGGGGTCCCGCTGCGAGAAACGCCCTCCTAGAGATTTCAATGTTCATCGTGCTTCCTCCCAGATTGAAATCCTCTGATTCCCGTATTGTATTTCAAATTGTCACTTATATAGGTGTGACTTATATAGAACAGGGCCGAATCATTGACACCGACGGTAAGGAGGTGCCGATGACTCAACTGGGCCCCAAGATGCGCGTGGGGCTTCGCGTCAAGGAATTGAGGGCCGGGCTCGGCGTGAGCCAAGAGGCCTTCGCATATTCCATCGAGATGTCGCGCACCTATTTCGCTGAAGTCGAGACCGGCAAGCGCAATGTCTCCATCGAGAATATCGAGCGCATCGCAGGCGGGCTCGGCGTCTCCTTGAGAGAGTTTTTCGATTCAGACCTGTTCGATGGCTAGCTCGGCTGCCGGCTTCTGGCG
>CALHJX010000017.1:0-2100 GCA_938033385.1 uncultured Collinsella sp.
GGCTTTGGACGCATCGCGCGCGGCGCTCGTGCACGTGGTGCAGACGCACGCAGCCCCAAAGGCACGGGCCTCGTCCACAAACATCCGACACGCAGCGAGCACGCGCTCAACGGCCGCCTCGCAAAAGCGCCCCGTCGCGTCCACGCCCTCGCCCAAGTCGGTAATCTCGGTATGCTTGGACGATTCCACGATCGCCCCGCCCTCGACCTGGGCCAGCACCAGCCGCGACGAAACCGTCCCCAGGTCAATCGCGGCCACCTTATATCGTTTGCAATTTGTCATTGCGGGCTCCCCTCCGGGCGCTACTCGCCTACTCGCCGCTGGACGCGACCGTCTGACCCTCGACGCCGTTAAATCCAAACAGCATGTCGAGCGTCTGAATGTACCACGGCGCGTCCTTGCCAACTTCTTCGATCTCCTTGGCCACCTCGCTGGCTTTCTTGGCGTTCGACGACTTCTGGCTCGACGAGGCATCCGAATCGCCGTCTAGGCCCTGCACTTCAATCCTCTTCTCGCCGGGCATCACCAGGCCCAGGTCCTCGGATGCCGCATCCTTGATGCCCTCCTCCGAGAGCAACTTGTCGACGCTTTTTTGCAGCTCATCATTGTATTGCTGGCGAATCTCGACCTGCTTGGCCAAGATATCGCTCGAGCGCTTTGCCACATACAGGTCGCGCACGGGGAAATACAGGCTCACGAGCACCAGGGCAACGACGATGCCGATGAATAGCCCTCGCTGAGGACCGTGGGTAAAGTCGTAGATCGCCTTGACCACCGCGTTGTCGTTGGCGTAGTGCATAAAGTCCGAGCCCGAAAGACGGTTCGAGGGCCTGCTCGACCTATCGTGCGTTTGAGCCGACGAGCGCTGAGCATGCGACGAACGTGCTGGGCGCACTGGTCCATCTGTCGAAGTATTCACTTGAGCATTGGGGCGCGAGGTACTTGTCGGGCGCTGCGTGGAGCGGTCGGCGCCGGCGTAGGCGGACCCACCGAGCTGCACCGTGCGCGCACGGCGAGGCGACGGCTCACGCGAACCGGCGGAATAGTACCTGTTGTCGTAAATCTGATCCATGTGCGCCTTGTGCGGTTGAGGTTTGTTTGCGCTAAGTATTCTAGTTATAGCACGAGCGCCCGCACCGCCTTCGCCAGCCTTTGCTCGACATAAAAAAGGCGCTGAGCCATATGGCCCAGCGCCCAATGGCGGCCATCAGAAGTGGAACGGAGCCGAGTCAACCCCGCTCCCCGCGCGCACCACTTGTTTAGCGAATGTTGTAGAACGCGGCCTTGCCGGCGTAGCGCGCGCTGCCCTCGAGCTCGTCCTCGATGCGGATGAGCTGGTTGTACTTGGCGATACGGTCGCTGCGGCACGGGGCGCCCGACTTGATCTGGCCGGCGTTGACGCCCACGACCAGGTCGGCGATCGTGGAGTCCTCGGTCTCGCCGGAGCGGTGGCTCACGATGCAAGCGTAACCGGCCTCCTTGGCGGTCTCGATGGCCTCGAGCGACTCGGTGAGCGTGCCGATCTGGTTGACCTTGACCAGGATCGCGTTGGCGGCGCCCAGCTCGATGCCCTTCTTGAGGCGCTCGGTGTTGGTGACGAACAGGTCGTCGCCCACCAGCTGCACCTTGTTGCCAATGCGACGGGTAAGCTCGACCCAGCCGTCCCAGTCCTCCTCGGCCATGCCGTCCTCGATGGAGATGATGGGATAGGTGTCGACGAGCTTCTCCCAGTAATCGACCATCTGGGCGCTCGTGTACTCCACGCCCTCGCCCTTGAGCTCGTACATGCCGTTCTCGGCGTTGTAGAACTCGGTCGAGGCCGGGTCCATGGCGTACATGAAGTCGACGCCGGGCTTAAAGCCGGCCTTCTCCACGGCCTTGGTGATGTACTCGAACGGCTCAGCATTGGTCTTGAGGTTGGGGGCAAAGCCGCCCTCGTCGCCCACGCCGCCGCCCAGGCCGGCCTCGTGCAGCACGCCCTTGAGGGTGTGGTAGACCTCGGCGCACCAACGCAGGCCCTCTGCAAAGCTCGGAGCGCCCACCGGCATGATCATGAACTCCTGGAAGTCAACGTTGTTGTCTGCATGCTCGCCGCCGTTT
>CALHJX010000018.1:0-1825 GCA_938033385.1 uncultured Collinsella sp.
GAGAGCGTCGCGGGCGTCACGTTGCGCAGGCGCGCCTCGCCAATCTGGTCGCACAGGTCGCGGTTGCGGTCGGCCAGGTCGCGCACGGTAGCAAAGTTGAAGCCGGGGTCGCCCTCGGCGGTAAAGTACTCGGTCTCGAGCACCTTGAGGGCCTCCTCGCCCTTCTGACGCTCGGACTCCATGGCGCCGTGGTCGCCGTAGATAAACATGGGGATAAACGGCTGGCGTTCATATTCGAGTGCTTGTGAAACATTCATATGCTGCTCCTTGGACGGGCCGCGTCACGCGGCTCGGGGTTACTGAGTTGTGGCGAGATGATAGTTTACCATGGGCAACTATTGGCACCGCGCCCGGGACAACTACAATACCCTAGTTGACCGCTAGGACTTTTACAATGTTGCCGAAAGACACGAAAGGTTCCATCCGTCATGGATTTGCTGATTGATATTCTGCTCGACGCCGGTAAGGACACGCTGTCGTTGGTGCCGTTTTTGTTGGTGACGTATCTTGCCCTCGAGACACTTGAGCACGTTGCGGGCGATCGCGTCAACGGCGCTATCAAGCGCGCCGGCGCCGCGGGTCCGGTTGTCGGATCATTGTTGGGCATGGTGCCGCAGTGCGGCTTTTCGGCCATGGCAGCAACGCTGTACGCCGGTCGTGTCGTGACGCTGGGCACGCTGGTCGCCGTGTTCCTCTCGACCTCCGACGAGATGTTGCCGCTGTTGCTCGCCGAGCAAGTTCCCGTGCAGACCATGGCGATGCTCCTGGCTTCGAAGGCGCTGATCGCTCTGGTCACGGGCTTTATCGTGGATGCTGCTATCCGCGGCCTTCGTCGTAACGCCCGCGCGCATGCGGCGATTCGCCGTACCGTGCTGGGGACCGCTGCCAATCCGGCTCATGTGAACTGCGCGCACGACGACCATACCGGGGGCGACATCATTGACGAAGTGGCCGAGGCGGGCGTAAGTGCCGATCACATCCACGAGCTATGCGAACGCGATCATTGCGGCTGTGACGAGGATGAGGACGAGCACGGGCACGACCATGGTCACGCGGACGCACACGAGCACCACCACGACCACAGCCACTCCCACGAGGGCGCGCCCATTCTGTCGATCATCTGCAGCGCGATCTCGCACACCGTGCAGGTGTCGGTATTTATTTTCCTGGTGACGCTGATTCTGGTCGCCGTCCTCGAGACTTTTGGCGAGTCCGCAATCGAGCAGTTCCTGCGCGGCAACGAGACGCTCGCCGTCCTGGGCTCGGCGCTTGTCGGTCTGATTCCCAATTGTTCGGCCAGCGTGGTCATCACGCAGCTGTACCTGGAGGGCGCGCTGCAGCTGGCACCGATGCTCGCCGGCACGCTCATTTCCGCCGGCGTGGGCTACCTGGTCCTGTTCCGCACCAACCGCAGCGCTCGCGAAAATGCCGTGTTCCTGGTCATGATGTACGTCATCGGCGCCGGTTGGGGACTCGTTCTTTCCGCCTTCGGCCTCTAAGTAGATTATTGGGACATGCCTTAAATTCTACTCCTGTGACCAGGGCATTTCCCGCTGCCAAAAATCTGTCTTGGTTAGCGTAACAGTTCGGTGAGGTTGCGTTTAAAGCGGGCGCGGTCTTCGCTGGTGAAGGCTGCCGGACCGCGGGTGCGTCCCCCGGCGCGGCGCACCTTCTTTTCCTCGTGGCGAATAAATAGTTGCATGTCGATGGTCGCCTTATCGTAGACGCGCCCGCGCACGCCGATGGCGGCGGCATCGCGTCCGAGCACCATGCTTGCCAGGCCTATGTCCTGCGTCACGACCACGTCGCCTGCCTGCAGGCGCTC
>CALHJX010000019.1:0-2301 GCA_938033385.1 uncultured Collinsella sp.
CCAGCCGCAACAGCATGAAGATTACCACCGATGGCACCGAGCACATCATGGTCATGGATGAGCAGCAGTGGTCCGACAGCGACGAGACGCCGCAGGAGTTTCTGTTCGAGCTCGTCAAACCGAAGGACATCGCCACGGCCACCGTCAAGCTCTACTTGAACAACGGCTACACAGTCCCCGAGGTTGACCCCGACCCGCCCGTGGCTTTCGATACGCCCGCCTACAGCGAGATGATCGCCCGCAGCTGCCTGAGCACCGGCAACAACATCCGTATCAAGCGTGTGTTGCAGCAGCTCCGCGATGGCAAGCCCACGACGATCGCCTTTCTGGGCGGCTCCATCACACAGGGCGCGGGTGCGGTTCCCTCGCAGGAAATGTGCTACGCGCGCAAGACCTATGAGGCCATCTGCGAAAGGTACACACCCGACCACGGCGCACATGTCCGCTACATCAAAGCGGGCGTCGGCGGTACGCCCTGCCAGCTCGGCATCATCCGCTATGACCGCGACATCACCCGCGACGGTGCGGTGCAGCCCGATCTGATCATCGTCGAGTTCGCCGTCAACGACGAGGCTGACGAGACGAAGGGCCTGATGCACGAGAGCCTGATCCAAAAGATCTGGTCAGCCCCCAATGAGCCCGCCGTTGTGATGCTGTTCAGCGTTTTTGCCAACGACTGGAACCTGAAGAATCGCTTGGCTCCCATCGGTTGGCGGCATGAGCTGCCGATGGTCAATGTGCTGGACGCCGTCAGCCCGCAGTTCCGCGTTGGTGTCGGTGAGCGCAGCGTCATCACCCGCCGCCAGTACTTCTACGATGTGTTCCATCCCTCCAACAGCGGGCACCGCATCATGCGGGACTGCCTCATGTATATGCTGGACCGGCTGGACAAGCAGCAGGAAGGGCCTGCCCCGAAAGAGCTCGCCCCCTACTACGGTTTCGACTTTGCCGAGACGAAGCTGCTGGACCGCAGTGTGAACCCCTTTGACGCGGTCATCGACCCCGGCTGCTTCACCGAGACGGACACCGATTTACAGAGCGTGCCCTTCGACTTCGAGGATGTCAACACCCCCGAGTTCCCCCACAACTGGAAGAAGGGCGCGGGCGACAACCCGTTCACGATGGACATCACCTGCCGCAGCATCCAGCTCGTTTTTAAGGATTCGGGCAGCAAGGAGTTCGGCGCGGCAGTCGTCACGGTAGACGGCAAAGAGGTCGCGGCCTACGACCCGCGGCAGGCCGGTTGGACCCACTGCCATGCGGCCATTATCTTAAAGGAAGAAACCGCGCAGCGGCACCACATCGAAATCAAGATGCAGGAGCCGGGCACGGACAAAGTATTCACCATTTTAGGCTTCGGCGTTCTGTAAAGGACACGGAAGAACAGGAGAAAGCATTATGAAGAGAACCAAGAATCCCGCTAAAGAGGCTGAGTACCGCAAGCGTGCGGCCGACCTCGTTGCGCAGATGACCCTGCACGAGAAGGTCAGCCAGATGCTGAGCTGGGCTCCCGCGATCGAGCGTCTGGGCATCCCCGCTTACAACTGGTGGAGCGAGGGCATCCACGGTGTCGGCCGCGCGGGCACTGCCACCGTCTTCCCCCAGGCCATCGGCATGGCCGCCGCCTTTGACGAGGACATGATGGAGCAGGTCGGCAACGCCATCGGCGTTGAGGCTCGCGGCAAGTACAATATGTGCCGCGCCCACGGCGACCGCGACATTTTCAAGGGTCTGACCGTCTGGGCCCCCAACATCAACATCTTCCGCGATCCCCGCTGGGGCCGTGGTCACGAAACTTACGGCGAGGATCCGTTCCTGACGAGCCGCCTCGGCGTCCGCTTTGTTGAGGGTATGCAGGGCGACGATCCCGATTACCTGCAGGCCGCCGCCTGCGCCAAGCATTTCGCCGTACACTCTGGCCCCGAAAGCGACCGCCACCACTTTAACGCCATCGTCTCCAAGCAGGACCTGTGGGAGACCTACCTGCCCGCCTTCCGCGCACTGGTCAAGGAAGCCGGTGTCGAGGCCGTCATGGGTGCGTACAACCGCACGAATGGCGAGCCCTGCTGCGGCAGCAAGACCCTGCTAAAGGATATCCTACGTGACAAGTGGCATTTTGACGGCCACGTTACCTCCGACTGCTGGGCCATCAAGGACTTCCATACCGGCCACATGGTCACGGACGGCCCTGTAGAGTCCGTCGCACTGGCCGTCAACAACGGCTGCGACCTGAACTGCGGCGACCTTTACGTTTACCTTGAGCAGGCCGTCGCCGAGGGCAAGCTTTCCGAAGAGAAGATC
>CALHJX010000020.1:0-5157 GCA_938033385.1 uncultured Collinsella sp.
CCTGCCTGCCCGCTGAGCGGCAAACAGGCGCTCGTATGCCCCGCCGATTTGAGCCGAAGCATCGATACGTTTACGGACAAAGGGGCCGAGCGAACCACCGCCGGTGCCTTCAAAGTACACGAGCTCGGTTGTTTCAACGGACGAGCGCTTAAGTACTCGCTCCACGCGATAGCTGTCGTCGCGATCGAGCGACGCCAGGTGCTCGGCAAGCGCTGCGGTCAGCTCGTCATCGGAATATGTTGGGCTCTGAGTATCCATAGCCTCCATCATAGCGCAGGGCGCAGACACCCCATGGCATCTGCGCCCCGTTCGTTTGCATCGTTGTTCGGCAGCTCCGCCGGCTCAGATATCAGCCGCTAACTCACCGTCTCCTCGCCAAAGCGATACAGCTCCTCGTTGACCTTTTGGAGGCTGCACCCGCGATCGATGAAAAAATGATAATCGCATCGCGGCGGTCCTTGCAGTTAAGGACGCTTACCCCGGCAGCCGTCAGCGCACGGTTGGTTTCTTTGAGCGTCAGCGCCATCGCAAAGGCAATCTGCAGCACCTTATTGCGGCTCGGATGCCGCGCACCGGTAAAGATCTGATAGCCAAAGGTCTCATTGAGATCAGCCATACGGACCACGCGCGAGCGCTCCAAGCCCTTTTCCTGCAGTAGCTGCTTCAGGTAGTCCGAAAGCGACGGGGCGGCAAAGTCGTGCTCCCTGATATAGTCATCGATGTTCGGCGCATCGAGAAGCTCATTGAGCAACTCCTCGGTCAGCTTTTTATCGGACATACGACTTCACCTCCCCCAGTGCATGCAACATGCTAGAAACCGCTTACGTCCGAACGCTCCCAGCTAGCAACCTGGTCGGGAGACACCGTACCCAGCGCCTCGAACTTCCAGGAGCCGCCCGCCTTCAGATGATTGGTGTTTGCAAGAGCCGTTCCAACCTGGTTGCCATCGGCATCATACAGAACATATTCAATCTGAATGTAGCTCTTTTCCTTGTCCGTGTTATTGGTCAGGGTGCCCGTGATCTTATAGGTAAACTGATTGGAAGTGTCTTCAGCCTCGTCAGCAATGGTATACGGTTCTTGCGGTTCTTTTTGCTCCTCAGCCTGCCGTGTCGTCTCGGCAGGTTTTGTCGAATCGCTCGCAGACGAATCGGTTGAGTTGCCGCCCATAGAGCCCACGGCACCGACAATAACCAGCACCACGATGATGCCTAAGACAATCTTACCGATTGGCTTCTTTCCCTCTTTTGCCATTATTCATCCTTCCTACGATCCGGCTACCGTGCCGGTACACAGCACATCGTAGGAAGGATTGAACTTGAATTCATTAGCTGAGAGCTAAGGCTGCGGTAAACGACCAATGCAGTTATCCAAACGCCGAGCAAACGCACTGCGCGCGACCGTCTGCTGGCAGTGCATCAACCCACCGTGACGGATTCCCCGGTAAAGGCACTGATCATCAACAGGACAAAGAAAACAAGGTAGCTGGCACTCAGCAGGTACGCAATGATCAGAAAGACGACCCAGCCGACATTGGTTTTACCGTCGGCACGGCGTTGCTCGCGATTACGGCAAAGCCAAATCGTCACGCCAATGGCCACAATCAGCAACACGAGTGCCGCTGCTGCCAACCCGGCAAGCGCAAACATCACGCCAATGCTCACAGCGATGACCGGAAGCAGCAGCAAACCGCACCCGCATCCACCCGGACTATATACGGCAGACTGTCGGCGTCGCCTCATCGCCGCGCCACCCCCATCATCTTTGAGCACTACAGTGCGATGGCCTGCTGAACAGGAACGATCTTGTCGAGTTCCGGTTCGATCCGCCTTTTCTCGGCCTCAAGGTCAAACGCCACCTGAGCGCGCAGCCAATAACCATCCGTCAGGCCAAAATAACGGCAAAGACGGAGGTCGGTGTCGGCCGTCACGCGACGTTTTCCCAAGACAATCTGCCCGATACGCTGAGCCGGAATCCCAGTCTCCTTAGCAAGGCGATATTGAGAAATGCCCATGGGAACAAGAAACTCCTCTTTGAGAAGCTCACCAGGAGTCACCGGCGACAGCAAATCGGCCGAAGCCTCATCACTTGTGATAATCGACGATTTCGACATTCCAAGCCATCTCCTGTCTCCACTCAAAACAGACCCGATAGCGCTCGTTAACACGGATGCTATATTGACCGGCACGATCGCCCTTCAAAGCTTCCAGGCGGTTGCCCGGTGGAACGCGAAGATCATCAAGTGAAGCACAAACCTGCAGTTGGCGAATCTTCCTCAACGCAACACGCTCAAAGGGCACGAACCTCCTGACCCGCACACCCATGGCAAAGCGTTCGGTATCCTCATCTTTATACGATGCAATCATAGTATCGCCTTACGTTAGTAACGTCAAACGTTTCTATAGACTTACATCTCTATTATATCGTACGTTTGTTCGTGTTTTCTAGAACAAATAGTCCTTCACGCCTTAGTCAAGCAAAAGCAATCGTTTATAGACATCGAGGCCTTTGAGTAGGATTTCCTCGTCGAAGAGCATGCTATCGGTATGCAGAGCGCTTGTGGCATAGGCGGGGCAGCCATCAGCGTCGCTCGGATTGTCTTGTCCCTCTGGCACGCCCGTGCCCAGCAAGAAGAACACGCCCGGCAGATGGCGTTGATAGAACGCGAAATCCTCGGCGATCAGCAGCGGCTCGTCCACAAGTTGCAGCTCGGACAAGGCAAGCGCAATGCAGGCAAACAGCTCGGGGTCGTTATCGACTGGCGGATAGCCCTCGGCAAAGTCGAGATCGTACGTACAGCCTGTTGCGGCACAGGCATCGTCCAGCACGCGGCGCACGCCTTCGCGCGCCCGGTCGAACATGTCGTCCGTAAACACACGCAGGCTGCCGGCAACATGGGCCTCCCCCGCCACCGCATTGCAGACGGTACCGGCCTGCAGCAGACCAAACTTGCCGATACAGGGCTCGTCGGTGCCCAGCTCGTCCATCAGTTCGCGCTCGGCAACCAAGAACTTGGCAGCCGCCAGCGCCGCATCGTGCGACTCCTCGACCGGAACGCCATAGGTCTTAGCGATATGGATGCTCGTCCCGTGAATATGAATGTGTGTCTCACTCGAACGCGCCAGCAACGGACCGGAGCAGCTCGCCAACGTGCCGGCGGGCAGATCGGGCCACACGTGGAAGCCGAAGATGCGATCCACCCCGTAGCGCTCGAACACGCCGCTCTCGCACACCGTCTTGGCACCACCAGTCGTCTCCTCGGCCGGCTGAAACACAAAGAGAACGTTGCGCCTAATGGCGCCCGGCTGCTCGCGAATCATACGGTCGACATACGTCGCGGCGGCAAGTGCCATGGCCATGTGTCCGTCATGTCCGCAAGCGTGCATCTTGCCGGGATGGATCGAGGCAAAGGCCGCTCCCGTCGCCTCCGCGATGGGCAGCGCATCCATATCGGCGCGAATCGCCGTGGCACGCGCGGCACCAACGCCAGCGTCGAAGAAAGCGCAGACGCAGCTGGGACACGGATGGGTCACCTCGCAAGCGAGCGGCGCCAACACGCCCTCGATATAGGCAATAGTCTGCGGAAGATCGAAATCGAGCTCCGGAATGCGATGGAGATCGCGGCGATAGCGACGGAGTTCTTGGAGCTCGGTCATAGAGAATCCCTTCGTGAGGCACATCTGTTGCAACTTATTGTGATACAGGATTGTGGCACACATGTTTCCAGCATATTGCTGCATTTTTTAAACGTTATATACGAATACTCTTGTTTGGTAAAGTGCAACGTGATAGGGTCTTTACCACTTGATAGAGGCGCGGGCACGAAGAGCCACGGGCGAGTCGGCAGACTTTGACCCCGTGGGGAGGCGAAACCCGCCGAACTGGGTTTTTCGGGCACGAACAACCTGGTGGGCCTGTGGGAAACACCCACAGGACTGTCTGCAGCAATGCGGGAGCGCTATCCGGACATTGGGTCCACGCTATGCGGATTCGATGCGCAGATGGCGCCGTCTGGATAGCGAGGTTTACGGGACATGGCATTGACCCCCAACGAGGCATATGCGGCCAAGCAGCCGTTTGTGGACAAGGAGACACTCGAGCATATCGTCGAGCAGTTCCCCACGCCGTTTCATCTATACGACGAGGCGGGCATCCGCCGCAACATGCAAGAAGTACGCGACGCCTTTGCATGGAACCCGGGCTTTAAGGAATACTTTGCCGTCAAGGCCAATCCCAACCCGGCGCTCATCTCCATTCTCAACGAATACGGCTGCGGCTGCGATTGCTCGAGCTATACCGAGCTCATGATTGCCCGCTCACTGGGCATCACCGGCCACGACATCATGTTCTCGTCCAACGACACGCCGGCGGCAGATTTTGCCCTTGCAGATAAACTGGGCGCCATCGTCAACTTTGACGACATCAGCCATATCGAGTTCTTTGAGCGCGTCGCGGGCCCCATTCCCAAGACGGTAAGCTGCCGTTTTAACCCGGGCGGCCTGTTCCAGCTCTCTAACGGCATTATGGACAACCCCGGCGACTCCAAGTACGGCATGACCACCGAGCAGCTCTTTGAGGCTTTCCGCATGCTCAAGGCCAAGGGCGCCGAGAATTTTGGCATCCATGCCTTCCTTGCCAGTAACACCGTCACTAACGACTACTATCCCAAGCTCGCACGCATCCTCTTTAAACTTGCCGTGCGCCTGGAGTGCGAGACCGGCGCACATGTCGCCTTTATCAATCTGTCCGGCGGTGTGGGTATCCCCTACCTGCCCGAGCAGCAGGCTAACGACATTCACGCCATCGGCGAGGGCGTGCACGCAGCCTACGACGAGATTCTGGTCCCCGCCGGCATGAGCGATGTGGCGATCTGCACCGAGATGGGTCGCTTTATGATGGGCCCCTACGGATGCCTGGTCACCAAGGCCATCCACGAAAAGCAGATCTACAAGGACTATATCGGCGTGGACGCAAGCGCCGTCGATCTGATCCGCCCTGCCATGTATGGCGCCTACCACCACATTACGGTAATGGGTCAGCCGGGCGGCCCTGACAAGACCGCAGCACCGGTCACGAACACGTATGACATCACGGGCAACTTGTGCGAGAACAACGACAAGTTCGCCATCGATCGCAACCTGCCGCAGATCGACATGG
>CALHJX010000021.1:0-5349 GCA_938033385.1 uncultured Collinsella sp.
AAAGGGCGGAGGCGGGGCATGCCCCGCCTCTTACACCACATCTCTGCGCGCTACCATTTCGACTTGCTATCTGGCCTTATTAGTCCAAAATTGCTGCTACCAAATCGGTAACAGTACTCATATTTGACGTTTTTTGACCAGCAGGACTCCCTGCCTTAGCAAATCTAAGGCAAAACGGGCTCCAGACCGCTGAATCATGCCGCATAGAGCACGTCCACAGTCCGGAACCCGGTCCAAATTGAGTTATTGCACCGCGTTAGCCCAAGACACCCGACAGGATCTCGATCAGGCTGTCCACGTCGGCTTCCTCGCAGACGAGCGGCGGCAAGAAACGCAGCGTATGGGCACCCGTAGCGTTAATCACGGCACCGGCGGCCAGCGCGCGGGCAACAACATCATGCGCGTCGCCCGCGGCATCATCCAAATCACAGCCGAGCATCAAGCCGCGGCCACGTACCTCGGTCGCGTGCGGCAGCTTGGCGAGCTTTGCCTCCATATAGGCGCCCACCTTGGCAGCATGCTCGGCATAATCGCCACGCACGAGCGCGGAGAGCGTCGCAGCACACGCCGCGATGGCCAAGCAGCTACCGCCAAAGGTCGAGCCGTGGTCGCCCGGCTTAAACACGTCGGCAATCTCCTTCTTTGCCACGACGGCACCCATGGGCACGCCGTCGGCAATGCCCTTGGCAAGGCTCATGATGTCGGGCTCCACGCCATAGGTCTGGAACGCAAACGGCTTGCCGGAGCGGAAGATGCCGCACTGGACCTCGTCGGCGATAAGCACGGCGCCCACTTCGTGTGCCAGGTCGCGCGCTGTCGCCATAAACTCCTCGGTCATGGGGTGCACGCCACTCTCACCCTGGATCGGCTCGAGCATCACGGCACAAATCTCGCTCCCCAGCTGCTTAAAGATCGCACGCAGCTCGTCCACATCGTTGGGCGTGCAGGCCACAAAGCCACCCGGCAGCGGGCGGAAGCTGTCCTGCAGCCAATCCTGCATGGTGGCGGCAATGGTCTCGAGCGTACGGCCGTGGAAGCCGCCGCGCATGCACACGATGGTGTTGCCGCCATTACCGGCACGCTTGGCGTACAGGCGCGCGAGCTTCATCGAGCCCTCGTTGGCCTCGGCGCCAGAGTTGGCAAAGAAGGTCTCCCAAACCTGCTCATCCGCAGCCGGGGCACCAAGAGCAGCTGCCGTGGTCTCATCGCCGGCGGCAATGGCATCGGCAAGCACGCGCGCACCATCTACGTCGTCGTTAGCAAGCTTGGACAGCAGCGCCGCGACCTGTCCGCGCTGCTCGATGTAGAAGTAATTGGAGACATGCATGAGTTTTTTGGTCTGTGCCTCGAGCGCCGAAAGCACTGCAGAATTACCGTGGCCTAGGCTACACACGCCAATACCAGCCAGAAAGTCAAGATACTCACGGCCATCGTCGCCGGTGAGCTTCATGCCGTGACCCTCGACAAACTCGACCGGAGAGCGGCCAAAGGTATGCATAACGTAATGGGATTCAAGCGATTGCTGAGCTGCAAGTGACATGGGATGCCTTTCGTTGGGCGCCAGACGGCGCGGGGCTATGGGTGCAGGAATGGGGCGGCTGCGGGTCAGCTAGACCGTCTGAAGCTTCTCGACCTCGTCAAGGTTCTCGGTCAGACGCGCAGCAAACGTCGAAAGCGGATGCGGATGCGTATCGAACTCGTAAGCCGTCTCGGTGGAATGGATCACGGTGCCGACGCCGGCATCGGTCAGCAGCTCCAGGAGCAGCGAATGCGGCGTAGTACCGTTAATGATGTGGGCGCGAAATACGCCGCCGGTAAGCGCATCGACGGCCGCACGCAGCTTGGGAATCATGCCCTTATCGACCTCGCCGCCGTAGAGCATTTCGTTAACCTCGTCGAGCGTTAGGTTGGAGATAAGCGAGTCCTTGTCGCTAAAGTCCTTGTACAGACCATCGACATCGGTCAAAAAGATCGCCTTATGCGCGTGGAGCGCCGCGGCAACGGCACCGGCGGCGGTGTCAGCGTTGATGTTGAAGAAGCCGCCGTCCTCCCCCGCCGCGACGGTAGCGATGACGGGGATGTACTCGCTATCGAGCAGGCGCTCGATATAGTCGGTGTTGACGTGCGTGACCTTGCCTACGCGACCGAGCTCGGGGTCGAGCGGCTCGGCGATGAGCGTGCCGGCATCGCTGCCCGACACGCCCACGGCCAGGTTGCCGTGGTGGTTGATGGCAGCAACCAGCTCCTGGTTAACCTTGCCGCCCAGCACCTCGCGCACGATATCCATGGTGGCAGGCGTGGTCACACGCTGGCCGTTCTTAAACTCGACGGGAATATCGTAATGGCTCAGCGCCTCGTTGATAGCCTTGCCGCCGCCATGCACGATGACGGGGCGCATACCGATGATCTTGAGCAAAACGATATCGCTCATCACGTCGCGGCGCAGCTGCTCATCAACCATGGCGGCTCCGCCATATTTGATAACAACCGTCTTGCCGGTCAGGTTCTTAATCCACGGCAGCGCTTCGAACAGCAGCTGCGCGGTTGCTTCGTTGGATTCGCTCGAACGACAATCGCGTGCGAATTTCATAATCTGCCTCGTCTTTCGTATCGTTATCGCGCCGTGCTCCGCTGTCCGCAATCGCGGCAAGATGCGCAGCGTGCCCGGAATCTAGGAACGGTAGTCGCCGTTGATGGAGATGTACTCATGCGTGAGGTCGCAGGTCCACACGGTCGTTGCCGCGTCGCCTGCGCCCAGGTCGGCCGAGATCACGATCTCGGGCGCCTCGAAACGTCGTAGAGCCTCGTCCTCATCAAAGGGAACAGTCAGACCGCCGCGACAGACAGGCATGCCCATCATGTCGATGGAAACGTCTTCCTGATTAAACTTCACGCCGCACTTGCCAAGCGCCATAGCAACACGGCCCCAGTTGCAGTCGTGGCCGGCGATGCAGGTCTTAACGAGCGGCGAGTTGGCAACGGCGTGGGCGGCGATATCGGCCTCCTCGTCGTTCACGGCGCCGGTAACGTTGACCGTAACAAGCTTGGATGCGCCCTCGCCGTCGGCGGCGATGTTGCGCGCCAGGCTCTCGCACACCTCGTGCACGGCAAATGCCAACTCGTCAAAGGCATCGGAACCCTCGACGACAGGCTCGGCATCTGCGGCAGCGGCGCCGGAGGCAAGCATGATGCAGGTGTCGTTGGTCGAGGTGTCGGAATCGACCGTTACCTTGTTGAAGGTCTGCTTGACGGTGGAGAGCAACAGGGCGTGGAGCGCCGCCGGCTCGACGGGGGCATCGGTAGTGATAACTGCGATCATGGTGGCCATGTTGGGCATGATCATGCCCGAGCCCTTGCACATGCCGCCCACCGTATAAGCGTTGCCCGCATGGCCCGCGGCCTCACTGCGATAGCGAACGGCATACTCCTTGGAGTGTGTATCGGTCGTCATAATGGCACGGGCTGCATCGGCACCGCCATGGGCAGAAAGTGCCTCGTATGCGGACGGAACGGCTGTCTCAAACGTGTCGATCGGCAGAATCTGGCCAATCACGCCCGTGGAGGCAACCAGAATCTGCTGGGGCTCACAGCCGATAACCTGCGATGCGATGTTGCAGGTCTCGCGCGCGCAGGCAAGGCCGGTCTCGCCCGTGGCGGCATTCGCATTGCCGGAGTTGATTGAAACACCGGCGATAATGCCATAGCCCTTGTCCGCACCGCCCAGGTTGGCACGGCTCACCTGCACGGGCGCCGCACAAATGCGGTTGGTCGTAAACACGCCGGCGCCGGGACAGGGTTTATCAGGCACGACGAGCGCATAGTCCAAGCGCTCGGGATTCTTCCGGAATCCCGCATGGATGCCTGCGGCCTTAAAGCCGGCAGCCGCCGTAACGCCGCCCTCGACGGCGCGAATCTTGATATCAATCAGGTCGGTGTTCATCGTCCCTACGACTCCTTATATCAAACAAAAAAGCGGGCATCGGCTGGCACGCCATACCGGTCGCAACTACTAGACCAGCTTAAAAGTGGCGCCCAACTCGATACCCGACTACCAAATCGCTAACAATCGAATGTGCTACACCGGGCACGCCACTGTGAGCAAGCCTCGTCGCTCGTCAAAGCCAAAAACGATGTTGGCGCACTGGACCGCCTGGCCCGCAGCACCCTTGCACAAATTGTCGATGGCGCCCGTCGCCACCAGCACGCCTGCACGCTTGTTGAGCGCAAGGCCAATCTGGGCGGCATTGGTACCGACGACCGAAGCCGTCTTGGGCTGCTGGCCGGCATCGAGCACGCGCACAAAGGTGCGACCGGCGTAAAACTTCTTGTAATGGTCGACGACATCCTCAAGAACCAGCGCGTCGAGAGCCTGCGGCGCGAGCGGCATCGTCACCGTGGAAAGCAGGCCGCGCTTGAGCGGTGCCAAGTGCGGGGTGAAGACGATGCGGTCGGCCAGGCCGAGTATCTGCTCGATCTCGGGCGTATGACGATGCTTGCCCACGCCATAGGCTTCCAGGTTCTCGTCCGCGCTGCAAAAATGGGTGCGGGCGTTACAGGACTTGCCGGCACCCGTCACGCCGCTGATAGCGTCAACGATCACGGGACCGCTCTCGGCCACCCAGCCCGCACGCACGGCAGGAGCGGCTGCAAGGCTCGTTGCGGTGGGATAGCAGCCGGCGCAGGCGACCAACACGGGCTTTCCGGCGGCATGGCTGGAAGCAGCAGTCTCTAAGTCCTGACAGAACAGCTCGGGCAGGCCAAAAGCGCGGGTCTTGAGCAACTCGGGGCTCGTGTGCTCAGCGGCATACCATGCCTCAAAGACGGACGCGTCGCTCAGACGGTAATCGGCCGAAAGATCAAAGCAGGAAACGCCCGCGGCAAGCAGCGCGGGCACCTGTGCCATGGCAGCCGTGTGCGGCACGGCAAGAAAAACCGCATCGCAGCTCTTGAGCTCGGGGGCGTCATGCGTGGTGAAAACCAGATCGCTCACGCCAGCAAAGCTCGGATACACCGCGGACAGCGGCTGGCCGGCATCGGCGTTGGACGTAATGGCAACAAGTTCAAACTCGGGATGGCCAAGCACGAGGCGAATGAGTTCGGCGCCGGCATATCCAGCCGCGCCGACGATTCCAACCTTCAAAGACATATCAGACTCCTTGTCTGCGATTTATGCACCGATGCGCATTTCGCAGCGGTCGTTATGAAGTGGGTTGAAACTTTAGCACCAAAAGATGCATGAACACGTAAATGGCTTGCATATTCATGCATTGAAACATTCCCGACACATTCGCTTGAAGGAATTGACAAATGGAGCGGGCCCCGTATTGACCGGCGCTCCTAACGGCGCCG
>CALHJX010000022.1:0-2709 GCA_938033385.1 uncultured Collinsella sp.
GCCACTTTTTTGACACTCTAAAGAGGCCCCTATGGGGCCTCTCTTTTATTTATTCCCTTGAGGATTAGACCTTGGCCTGATATTCGAAGGGAAGGGGTACTACGGTGCCGGGAGTGGTGATCTCCTCCAGCTGCTCCAATGTAGCCTTGACTATTGCAGTCTGCTGCTCTACATTGTGGGGAGCGCCGGCGTTTGCGCCCATGGGAACCAGGGGAGCAACGGCACGGGGGGTACCGGTCTGCTTAACAACGGGGGGCAGAGCCGCGATGATGATGGTGGGGATACCTACGGATTCGATTGCTCTCTGCACAAGAACTGCAGAGCGGTGGCAGGTGCCGCAGCCAGCGGTCATCAATACGGCGTCTACGCCCTCATCCTTGAGGCGCTTGGCAATTGCGGGGCCGGTCTCATGGGTGAACTTTTCAATGTTGCCGCCGCCGCCCATGAAGCCTATATGAACGGGAGCTACGCCCTTGATGAAGCCTTCCTTGGCAAGCTCATGGAGCCTGTCGATGGGGAACATGCAGTTGATATCCTTGTTGACGTCGCTGTTATCATAGCCGCCATGGGAAACCATCAGATCGCTGGAGGGAGTGCTGTCGTAGATCTCGCGCCAGGTGAAGTCGCCGGCCAGATTGAAGCGCTTATCCTCTTTGCGATGTACGCCTGCTGCGGTAGCGAGGGCTATTACCATCTCGTTCAGGGGCTTGGTTACAGGTGCCCATACCGGCGGAGGCGTAACGGGAACGAAAATTTCGGACTGTAGTCCCTTAACAACTGTTAAGTTCATTTTTATCCTCCTATTAAAATTCAATTATCTTTTTTGGCCTGCATTTCTGCCTGCCTTCTCATGTACATATCGTGATTGCTTACGTATTTTTTGTTTGGCTCGGCGCTGAGCTGCTTAGGGGCGCTCATCGTCCATGCCACAGGCTGATCATTCTTTATTTCGTAGTCCGTGAGGAACATTCGCATGGGGAATCGGAAACCACCCGGGCAGTTTGTGAGTTGCAAACCCGTGGCTCCGTCCTGCACGTCGTTTACCCTGCCCTCCATCACAAAGGTCTCTCCTTCTGCGACTTTGGTTATTTCAGGGTATCGGACGGGGGCGGCCACAGGCCCGAGCTGTTCCGGAAAACTCATGTTCCAGCCAAACTCCTGGCCGACTACCAATGGATGCTCATGGAGCAGCATCCACTGAGGTATCTCAAGATACCCGAGGCGCCCTTTAAGGTCTATGGCGGCGGAGCCGTCATCCCTTATCTCCACAAGAACGCCTTCTATGTAGATGATCTTATCGCCGAACTTAAGCATATCTTTAGTTGTACTTTTCCTTACGCTTCTGGCTCATGGGCAGGGACTGCTCATTGGGTACCAGATCCATCTTCTTGCCGGTGGCGGTCTCGATCAGCTCGATGTTGGTGGCCTTAACGTTGGGGTTCCACTTCTTTTCGGGAGCCTTTACGGTTTCGCCGGCCATCTGTGCCTTCAGCATTGCGAGGGCGCGGACAGCGTCTTCGTGGCAGAGAGTGTTGCAGCCAAGGACTTCGTTCTCGATACCGGCCTCGGACTTATTGTTATCTACCATGGAGGTCATGTACTTGTTGCCGACCACCAGAGCGCCCTGTACCGCGCAGAAGGACATGCCCACTACGGGAACGCCGCGCATACCTATCTGCTCCAGATGGCTTGCGAAGTCAACGTGGTTGTTGCCGAAGCCTTCGGTGGTTACGAATGCGCCGTCAACGTCCATGGATTCTACGGTCTGGCCTACGCGGCGGGATACGTAGAACTTTTCGCCGTTGATCTGAGGAGAACCTACGAGTACTACGCCGCAGAGGTCGATCTCGGGATCGGCCAGGCACTCGAGAACCAGGGGCTCTCTCCAGTAATGGCGGGACATTTCCTTGGAAGCGGGGCCGATGCAGGTGAGGGCATGCACAGCGCCGTCCAGTATCTCAAGAGGATTGCAGACTACGGGGACGTTGCCCAGGTCTACGTTAGGCTTGCCGCCCAGCATGCCGACAGGCTCCATGGGGAGAAGCAGATTGTCGTGCATAGCGCCCTGGCCCATGATCTCCTTGACGATAACCACCTTCTTCTTGTGGGGATGACGCTTCTGCTCAAAGGTCTCGGTGGAGACAACCAGACTCTCGTCCAGCTTCTTCAGAGCAACGCGGATCTCCTGGGTGATGATGTCGGTAGCGTGGTGTGCTGCCAGAGGGCCAGGACGGGTCATGTTGGTCTTTTCCTTGATGGTCATCTGAGTCTTGATGAAGATCTCACCCTTCTCAGGACAGCCGGGACGGCCCCACATGATGTTCTCATCGAGGATACCCTCGGAGGAACCGAACTCACCGATCTGTACGCCGTTATCATCGGTACCGGTAAGCATCATTACGACGCCGTCCAGAACGCGGGTAACGCCTGCGCCCAGTACATCGTCGCCTTCCTTGGTGGCGATGGGCTGTACGTCCATGATGGTCTCGGAATAGGTGTGATACTCAGCGGGAGTTATGATGTCGATCTTCAGATCGTGTACCAGCTCCTGAGAATCTACGCACTCCTTCTCGATGCCTTCGCGGATGTAAAGGGTGGTGCCCTCTATCTTGGTCTCGGGACCGCGCTTTACTTCGGTGATCTTAAAGTGCTTGCGGGTGAGGGTGCGGATAACCTTCTCCTCTACCTCTTCCTCTGCGGGAGCGGCAG
>CALHJX010000023.1:0-5267 GCA_938033385.1 uncultured Collinsella sp.
GCCATTCAGTTCCGCAAGGGCGGGGCGGAGGCCCCGGCCACGATCTCCCGTGCCGTTTCCGTTGAGGCCGGCAAGATCATGTCGAAACTCCATGACCAGGTGGCCGATGCGTTCGATGACCCCGACACGCCCGAGAATCACCACGCGCTCTCCGTGCTCATGACGCGCCTCATGTTCCTCATGTTCTGCGAGGACTCGGGACTCGTTGCCCCCAACGCCTTCCGCGACTACGTCTCGCACTTCCAGGCGGGTGATCTCAGGCGAGGCCTCAAGGACTTGTTCGTTTGGCTCGACACCAAGGATGAGGACCGCGACAAGTACGCCGAGTCCTGGCTGAAGAAACTGCCCTACATGAACGGCGGCCTCTTCCGCGAGAAGACGGAGATTCCGCCCCTGTCCGAGAACTTTCGCCATACGCTCATCGTCGAGGGGTGCCAGGAGTTCGATTGGTCGGGCGTGAGCCCCACGGTTTTCGGCTCCATCTTCGAGGGTGCGCTGTCCCACGACCACCGCCGCGCAAACGGCCAGCACTTCACGAGCCCCGAAAACATCCACAAGGTCATAGACCCGCTCTTCCTCGACGGCCTCAAGGCTGAGTTCGAGGAGGCCCGTGATAAGCCCGTCGCGGGCGGTGCGAGGACCCGTGCGCTCAAGGACCTGCATGAAAAGATCGGTAGCGTCTCTATCCTCGACCCGGCTGCCGGGTCAGGCAACTTCCTTACCGAAAGCTACCTTTGCCTGAGGCAGCTGGAGAACCGCATTCTTTTCGAGCTCCAGGGCGATCAGGCATCGTTCAGCTTCGAGGATTCCGGCGATCGCGACGTGCTGGTCAACCTAAAGAACTTCCATGGTATTGAGCTGGAGGATTTCGCTTGCTGCGTTGCCCGCACGGCTCTCTGGATCGCCGAGAAGCAGGCGGACGCTGACACCGCAAAAGTGACGCAGCGCGTCTACCAGGAACTCCCGCTCACGGACTATGAGGGCATCGTTAACGCGAACGCCCTTCGTATCGACTGGAATGACGTCGTATCAGCGGATGAGGTTGATTATGTGCTCGGAAATCCTCCTTTTATAGGCAGTTCGCGCCTTGAAGACGCTCAAAAGGAAGATAGGAAGGCGATTTTTGGCAAATCCGCTGGTTTGCTCGACTATGTTGCATGCTGGCATAAGAAAGCGGCTGAATATATGGATGGGCATCGTGTTCGATGTGCATTCGTTTCAACTAACTCTATCTGTCAGGGACAGCAGGTTGAGCCCCTGTGGAAGCCCCTGTTCGACAATGGCGTTCATATCGATTTCGCCTATAAAACGTTCGTTTGGGATTCTCAAGCATCTGATAAAGCGAATGTCCATGTTGTCATTGTCGGATTTTCTAAAAGTCCCGATATGCAACCTCTACTGTTTAGCTCAACGGGTGCAACAAAAGCGGACAACATCAACGGCTACCTCTCGAATGCTCCGGACGTCTTTGTCGAAAAGCGAAGGCAGCCCCTCTGCTCTGTTCCGAAGATGTCGCGAGGTGGTGGCGCTGGTGATTGGGGATTTTTAACCCTCGATGAGGCTGAGGCACATCGTTTACTGACTTCATATCCTGCTCTCGAACAGTACATTAGGCCATTTTCAATGGGATCTGAGTTTATCAAGGGCATTAACAGGTATTGCTTGTGGTTTGCTGGACTATCGGGAGCCGAGCTATCCAAACTTCCCAAAGAAATAAGGGATCGGTTCGATGAAATCCGCAAACTAAGGTTGGCTTCTCCGCGTTCTGGCACGCAAAAGAGAGCCTGTGCCCCGTGGGAGTTCGATGAGGTTAAAGCGCCTGCCGATGGCGCATTCCTGGCCGTTCCACAGGTGTCTTCCGGACGGAGGAAATACATTCCGGTCGGATTCATAACCAACGGCACTATTCCTGGAAACAAGCTCTTTTTTGTCGAAGAGGCGGATTTGTATGATTTTGGAATCATCTCAAGTCAGTTTCACAACGCATGGATGAGGCAGGTTGCTGGACGCTTAAAGAGCGATTATCAATACTCGAACACTATCGTCTATAACAATTTTGTCTGGCCTTCTCCATCTGCGAGTCAGAAGGATGAGATACGGCAGTGTGCTAGGGATGTGCTTGAGGCGAGAAACGCTCAACGCGGGGCAACTCTTGCCGACATGTATAGCCCCGATAAAGCCCTCTTCTTCTCCGATCTCATGAAGGCTCATGCACGGCTCGATGCTGCTGTCGAATCTGCCTATGGCGTTGATTTTGGCGGAGATGAAGAGAGGGTTGTTTCGCATCTATTCAAGCTTTATGCCGAGAAGGTCGGTGAGTAGCGTGAAGGGGAACGTCATAAAGCCGAAGGGGGAGACGATACCATCCGAACCCGATTCCGTGAAGGAGAGCATTGGAGATCTAAGGGCCGAGGCCGATCGACAGGAGGAGGAAGCCCAAAGATATGCCATCGCTTTCCTCAAGAAGGTTATGAGGCTGAAAGGCGTGGCAATCGAGCGCGACCATTTCCTCCGCTCAGAGTTTCGTAAGCGGGGCGTTGCGGACGAGCAGGTAGAGCTCGCGATTTCAACGAGCCCAGCCGCCGCCGGGATGGATTCTGACCTTGTCGACTCCATCGCGAGGGACGTCATTGATTTCGAGACGAAGAAATCGACCGTCTTTTCGTTCTCCGCGGGATTGCCCGGCGGGCTCGCGATGCTCGGAACGATCCCGGCGGACGTGACGCAGTACTATGTCCACGCCTTTCGAATCATGCAGAAGCTGGCGTATCTCTACGGCTGGCAGTCATTTATCGACGATTGCGACGAGATGGACGATGAGACCTTGGCGGCCTTCGCCCTTCTCCTGGCCGTGATGGCCGGCGTGAGCGGTGCCAACTCCGCCTTGACGGTGTTTTCCAAAACGGTTCAGGCCAATGTGGCCAAGAAGGTCGCCAACAAGGCGCTTATGCAGACAAGTTACTACCCGATTATCAAAAAGGTCCTTGCCGGGATCGGCGTCAAGATCACCAAAAGCAGTTTCGGCGACGCGGTGAGCAAAGTCGTTCCGGTCGTCGGCGGGTTCATCTCGGGAGGCCTCACGTTCGTCAGCCTCAAGGGCGGGTCGAGGAGACTTGCAGGGGAGCTCAGGTCATTGCCGCAGGCGACAGGTCCCTTGACCGCAGCGGCGGTTGATTCTTTTACTGATTTTGCCGAAATGAAGGGGATGACGAGCGATGACGATGCCCAAATGGCATGAGACCATGCGGCCCGTCCTTGAAGCGCTGGCGCATGTCGATGGATATCTGGCAGGCACCGACCTCCAGGATGCCGTGGCGATCGAATTCGACATGACCGATGACGAACGGGCCGAGCGTCTCAAGAGCGGCCAGCCGAGACTCTACAACCGCGTGTACTGGGGTATCACCGATTTGGAGAAGGCTAAGCTTCTGGAATACGGCGAGAAGAAGGGAACCTACCGTATCACCGATGCCGGCAGGACGTACCTCTCTGATTATCCCGGACCCATTACAGCCAAGGGTCTCTATGAGAACTGCACGGCATTCAAGAAGTGGAAAGACGGCTATCAGGCCGCAAGCAAGGCCAAAAACGCTTCAGAGCCCGAGGGCGTTTCGACGCTGGAGGACCAGGAGTCCCCTCAGGAGGCGATGGAGTCTGCCTACGGCGAGATTCGCGACGCGCTCGCCGACGACCTCATTTCGATCATCATGGGAAAAGATCCGTATTTCTTCGAGCACCTGGTCGGAAAGCTGCTCGTGGCGATGGGTTACGGCGAGAGCCTGGACTCCCGTGCCGACGTCACCAAAAAGAGTGGTGACGAGGGGATAGACGGCGTCGTCCGTGAGGACCGACTCGGATTCGGAACCATCTGCTACCAGGCTAAGCGGTGGGATCCGCAAAGGACGGTCGGACGGCCGGAGGTTCAGGCATTCGTCGGGGCGCTTTCCGGAAAGGGCGTATCGAAGGGCCTTTTTATCACCACGGCTCGCTTCTCCAAGGATGCCCGCAAATATGCTGAGGGCCTCCTGGGGCAGACAGTCGTGCTCGTCGACGGCCCCGCACTCGCTGGCCTCATGATCGACTACGGCGTCGGCGTGAGCACGAGACAGGTCTACGAGATCAAGGCCGTTGACACCGATTTCTTCGACGAATAGCGCGTGTCTCCAACGCGCCTCTATCGCGCGCCCTTCCGCCCGTTGCATTTCGAGCAGAGCACCTGCAGGTTGGATGGAACGGTCTTGCCGCCCTTCGCGACCGGCACGATATGGTCGACGTGCAGGCCCACGCCGTCCGGCATGTATTTCCCGCATATCTGGCAGGTGTAGTTGTCCCGGCGGGCGATCTGCTCGCGCAGCTGCTTCGTCATCAGCCTTCGCTGGTTCTTGGCGTGATAGTCCCTGAGCGTCGCCTCGTCGTTGATGGCGGCGAGGCGGATGCGGCGCTCGACGATCCACTCCCAGTTCACGTCAAGCTCGGAATCATCCATCGACACCTTGTAGGACGTCTTCACGTAGTTGGCCTGCTTGTACCTCGTCTGGTCGCGGCAGGTGATGAACCTAAAGGCCCTGTCATCGTCGACCGCCTCGGCGTACTGACGCTCGCGCCGGCTGCGGAGCCGGCAGGTTTTCAGATACTCTTCTTGCTCGTGCTTCCAGTTCTGGATGTATGCCCTATGGGCGACGATGGCGTCCCAACCGGCCGGGTCCACCAGGTGACGGTCGATGTAGTCCTCGATTCTCACGTTGCGCCTGCCAGACACATCGAAGCGGGCCACGTAGTAGGGATACCTAAAGGGGCTCGCCAGAATCCTGCGAACCAGGACCGCGATTGCACAGACCAGGGCTATGGCCAGCACGCCGAGAACGAAATAGGGCGTCAGGTCGACTATATAGTGGTACCCGTCTATCTCATAGAGCTGAGTCATGGCATTCTTCCTTCCCCAAGGATGGCAAAATGATACCAAGACGCGGGTCTTCCGGATCGCGGGCACTTTCCACGCGATACATCCATGCCCCTCCGTCCGGACACCGCACACCGAACCCCCACACCACGTTCGCTTTACAATCAAGAACATTCGTTCGACAATGAAGCCCGTGAGATACAAACGGATGTTCGGGGGTACGCGCATGATCATGAAAAAGCACTCGCTTGCGGGAACCTGCGGTATACCCACCGATGTACAGCGCATCTACATCCCCGTGGACGCCAACGGCGCGGACGACCCCGACCACGGCCCGTCCGATCCCGTCACCATCCACTGGCCGGAC
>CALHJX010000024.1:0-3706 GCA_938033385.1 uncultured Collinsella sp.
CAGTCGTCCCGACCAGAAGTTTGCAGGTCAGGCACTTAGTGCCTGACCTTTTTTGTTTTAATCACCATGATTATTTAGGATAAAGTAACAACGTTCCCGATCGATGTAATCACCGAATCAAAACGTGTACATTAGCCACCAAAATCGACATTTTTCGACATGTTTGGAGGCAGATGTACACGAATGCGAAATCCCCCGCCTAATAGCGCCCTCCACATGTCTGGACTCTCTATGCTTGCGCTGGATAGACATCGCAGGAACGGGTATAGTATCGAAAGTTTTGTCGTTAACCAGCGGGGGAGTCCTGTGGGAATCAAAAAGAAGATCAAAAAGGAGCTTATCGGCACTTCCGATTACCCGTCGAATAAGATCTTCACGATCTCCAATTTCATCACCTTTACGCGCCTGATCCTCACGCTCGTCTTTCTGTACCTGTTTGTGACGGATAACAACCGCATCGTCGCCATCGTGATTTATGCCATCGCCGCCTCCACCGACTGGATGGACGGGCAGATCGCCCGCATGACCAAGACGGTCTCGTGGCTCGGCAAGGTCATGGATCCCATCTGCGACCGCGCGCTGCTGTTCACCGGCGTGCTGGGCCTGGTGGTCCGTGGCGAGCTGCCTATCTGGGTCTGCGTGCTCATTATTGGCCGCGACATCTATCTGGGCATCGGCACGCTTATCGTGCGTCATTATCACCGTCGCCCCATCGATGTCGTCTTCCCCGGAAAGATTGCCACAGCGCTGCTTATGACCGGATTCTCGCTCATGCTGCTCGGGTTCCCCGTTGTTGACGGCCTGCAACTTTTACCTTCAACCCTCACGGCCTTCCCGGGCCTCAACGGAAGCTCGGTGCCCCTCGGCATCTTCTTTGTGTACGGCGGCGTGATCTTCTCCATGCTCACGGCTGTTATCTACTCCATTAAGGGCGGAGCGGCCATTAAACAGGCTCTCACGCATCCCGAGGACGAGGACATCGACTTTCTGAACCCTGAAATCGAAGACTGATTCATTGGGGTATGATTACGTACGGTTCATTCTTTGCGGCGTGGCCGCGTTAGATAGGGGTTGTCATGGACAACAAGGTTAACAATATGCCTCAGAACGATAAGACTGCGGACGCTACCTGCGTTTTCCGCGTTCCTTCGAGCGATGTCACCGTTCCCGACCTTATGGCCAACGTTCGCATCACCGCTCCTGTTCTGTCCATCGTCAAGGGTCCGCAGACCGGAGCTGCCTTTGAGCTCGAGGACGACGTGACCACCATCGGCCGCGATCCCGCGAACGGCATCTTCCTCAACGACATGACCGTCTCGCGCAGCCACGCACGCATTATTCGTGAGGGCCTGGGCGCCCGTATTGAGGATCTGGGCTCGCTCAACGGCACCTGGGTCGACGGCGCCATCGTCAACGGTGCTCCGCTGCACGACGGCTCTTCCGTTCAGATCGGTACGTTCACGCTCATCTACCACGAGAGCACGCCGGAGCGCATCGAAACCGGTGAGTAGGTAATGGCCGAACGCAACTATCTGAGTATCGGCCAAGTCGTCAACCTTCTTCGAGGCGCATACCCCGATCTATCGAACTCAAAAATTAGATTTCTAGAAGATGAGGGGCTCATCACCCCTCATCGTACGCCAAAGGGGTATCGCCAGTACTCCAAAGAAGACGTTGACCGTCTCGAGGTCATCCTGCACCTGCAGAAGACCCGCTACATGCCGCTCAACGTCATTAAGCAGCGACTGGAAAACGCAACGGACCTGTCCACTTTGGCTTACGAGGTGGGTCTTCTGTCCGATGTTCCGCTTAAGACGGAGCCCAAGGAGACCAAGCAAAAGCTGCATCCCATCGAGACGATTCCCGACATGCTCGGCGTTGAGATCTCGTTTATCCGCTCCCTTGCCGAGAACGATCTTATTCGCATCATCAAGAGCCCGCAGAACCGAGAACTCGTCGATGCCCGAGATTTCCCGATTATCCGTTACTGCTCGGAGCTGTCGCGCTTCCACATTGAGCCGCGCAACCTGCGTCAGTACGTATCGTCGGCAAACCGCGAGTCTTCGATGTTTGAGCAGGTTCTCGTGAGCATGCTCGGCATGGATACCTCCGATGACGAGCGCGACGCCAAGCTCGAGCGCGCTTTTAAGAAGCTGCACGACCTCACCGAGGGTGTGCACACCGCGCTCCTTAAGAACCGTGTCTTTGAGTCGCTCAACGCCGTGGTCGAGGGCGCTGGCATCGATGCTCTCGATGAGGAGATCGCGCGTTCCGAATCGACCAAGGCTAAAAGCGATGGGGCAAGCGTCCCCGCGGTTGCCGCGCACGACGAGTCGCTCGTGCAGCCGTCCAAGGTTGTCGTCCCCTCACATAGCTCGTCTGCCAACGCGGGTAAATAACCGCCGCCCACCCGGCAATCCATAAAAGGTCACACAGTGTACGACTTCGAATCTCATATCGTCGACATCCCCGACTATCCCGAGCCCGGAGTCGTCTTTAAGGACATCACGCCGCTCTTTGGTAATCCCGAGGCTCTGAAGGCCATGGTCGATGCGCTCGCCGAGCATTTTGATGGCATGGGCATTACCAAGGTCGTAGGACCCGAGGCCCGCGGCTTTATGGTCGGTGTGCCCGTGGCCGTCGCCTTGGGCGCCGGCTTTGTTCCCGCACGTAAGCCCGGCAAACTGCCGCGCAAGACGGTGAGCGAGAGCTACGAGCTCGAGTATGGAACGGATTCTATTGAGATCCACGCCGACGCTATCAGCTCTAAAGATACCGTGTTGATTCTGGACGACTTGGTCGCGACGGGCGGAACCGTCGAGGCAACAGGTAAACTTGTGCGAGATATGGGCGCAAAGCTTGTGGGCTACGGTTGTATCCTTGAGCTTGCGTTTCTCAACCCGCGCAAGAAGCTCACGCCTCCCAACGAGGACGTTGAGCTCTTTAGCCTGGTAACGGTGGACTAGCCGTTACCCTTAGATACCGGAAAGGAAGCTCCATGCGCACAGCAAACACGCACAAAAACATGGCACGCTGCGCTGCTACGGCAACCCTCGCTTGTGTTTTGGGCCTGGGCCTCGTGGCTCCGGCCTATGCCGATACCGCATCCGACCTTGCCGCTGCCCGTACTAAGCTCGAGCAGATTGGCACCCAAACCCAGCAAATTCATGAAGAACTCTCCGCACAGACGCAGGAGCTTGATCAGACTGCAGGCGAGATCACGCAAAAGCAGCAGGAGATTGCCGAGGGCCAGGCAAAGCTTTCGAGCTACGTTGCCGGTGAGTACAAGACCGGCGGTCTGAGTCTCCTTCAGGTTCTGACGGGCGTCGATGATCTGGGCGATATGCTCAACCGTCTGTTCTACTACGGCAAGGTTTCCGACAAGCAGGCCCAGACCATTCAGGAGGTCAAGGACCTTAAGCAGCAGCTCACCGATAAGCAGACCGAGCAGGAGAAGAACGTCGCCGCGACGCAGAAGAAGGTCGACGAGCTCAATGCCCAGCAGGCTGAGGCCCAGAGTGTCGTGAACTCCCTGGATTCACAGCTGCAGGCCGAGCTTGCTGCCGAAGCCGAGGCCAACGCCGCGCTTCAGGCTGGCATCAATGCCAGCACCGCCGAAAAGGCCACGGTGAGCAACGACACTGCCGGTACGACCGAGAACACCAACAATGGTGGCGGTACGACCAACAACGGCGGCGGCAACACG
>CALHJX010000025.1:0-3705 GCA_938033385.1 uncultured Collinsella sp.
GCCGGCGCGCGTGACACGGACGGCGGAGTCGACCGTCGCGGCGCCGTCCTGCGACGGCAGCTGCGAAACGGATGCGGCATCGGCCTGGTCCAGGCCCTCGTCCACCAGCTTGCCCAGCACGAGCGGGCGAATGCCGTGCGGATCGCGGAATGCGTAGAGTGCCTGCTCGTTGATGAGCGTCATGGCGTAGCCGCCGCGCACGAGCTCCATGGTCTTGCGAATGCCCTCGCGCAGATGGCCTGTACGCTGAGTAAAGTAGCCGATAAGCTTAGTCGCGACCTCGGAATCCGAATTGGAAAGGAACGGCACGCCCAGCTCGATCAGCTGGCGGCGCAGCTCGTCGGTGTTGACGAGGGTACCGTTGTGCGCGAGCGCGATAATGACGCTGTTGATGGTAGAAAGATGCGGCTGCGAGGCTTCCCAGCTCTTGGCACCGGCAGTGCCATAGCGCACGTGGCCCACGGCCAGCTGGCCGGAGAGCGTCGACAAGTCGGCGTTTGAGAACACGCGATCGAGCAGCCCCAGGTCTTTGCGAACCATAACCGTGCCGCCATCACCCACGGCGATTCCCGCCGATTCCTGGCCGCGATGCTGCAGCGCGCGCAGACCAAAGTACGTCAGTCGAGCCACATCGCGATCGGGTGCCCACACACCAAAAATGCCGCATTCCTCATGCAGCTGGTCGGAGTCCGGATCATACGTCGACATGGTCTTCACCTGTCCCGCGGCACGCTCGGCCGCGCGGATGGTTTCTTGAGACATGGCATCCCCTCAGAGCCTCGTTATTTGGCGTTACCTGCCCTATTATACGCACGGCAAGACAAGCACTCCCGCGCATGAACAGCGCTTTTTAAAAGCCCACCGAGCTTATAATCCGTTTTGCAGCCAAACATTTTATTGGGCAGGCGCCTCGGGACCGACGATCCCGCATACTTCCGTTGCGACGCGTCTCGCCCGCCGTTGGGGCTTGCATTGTTGCAATTGGGACGTTCGTCCTGTCTTTTGGCAGGTCGGCGGCGTATCCTTGTACCTACAGCAAAACGAGAAAGGTTATGTATGGATCGAAACGAACTCGACCCCAGCGTCCCCAGCGCCACGGAGGTCAAGAAGATCCCCCTCATCATTAAGGTGTACGCCGTCCTGTGCATCCTGTCCGGCGTGGGTACGCTCCCGTCGGTCGGCGCCTTTATGTGGCAGGTCATCACCGCACTCATCAACGGCAACGCCGCCGCCAAGCTCGGCGACAACACGCTCGTCGCGGTCGGACTGATTGTCGCCGGCATCATGCTCTCGGCTGCCAGTGCCGTCATCTTGATCATCTTTGGCCTGGACCTCATCAAGAACCAGCGCCGCAATGCCGCCCGTCTGTCCTATATCCTTATCGCATTGACCGTCGTCGAGCTTTTGGTTGACGTGATGCTCCAGGGCATCGGGCCTTTCTTGCTGCGCCCCGCCATCCAGCTCGGCATCCTCGTCGCGCTTTCGACCACCGTCGACCCCACGCTGCGCCAGGAGCGCGAGCTGCAGCGCCGACTGCAGGAGATGCTCGATCGCGACGCCGCCGCCGAGGGCATGCTCGGGCGCGATGAAACCGGCGAAGGCTACATCAAGCTCAACTACTTCAACCTGTTCTGGGTATTCTTTGTCTGCTGCATACTCGGCCTGATCGCCGAGGACATCTGGCACATGACGGTCGACGACCCCGGCGTCTACCAGAACCGCGCCGGCATGCTGTTTGGCCCCTTCAGCCCCATCTATGGATTTGGCGCCGTACTCATGACCATGGTGCTCAACCGCTTCTACAAAAAGAACCCCATCATTATCTTTTTGGTGAGCGCGCTGCTCGGCGCGAGCTTTGAGGTGTTCGTGGGCTGGTTTATGCAGACCTCGTTTGGAGTGGTCTCGTGGAGCTACTCGCACATGAAGCTGTTCGGCATGCCCGACCCGCTCGCCGTCCTTACGGGCGGACGCACCTGCACGGGCTTTGCCTGCCTGTGGGGCCTGGGCGGACTCATCTGGATCAAGCTGCTGCTGCCGAGGCTGCTCAAGCTCATCAACATGATTCCGTGGAAGAGTCGCTACTCGGCTACTGTCATCTTCACCATCATTATGCTGGTCGATGGCGTTATGACGCTGCAGTCGCTCGATTATTGGTATCAGCGCGTCAACGGCACGGAACCGGATATTCCCGTTGCGCAGTTCTACGGCAAGTACTTCGATAATGACTTTATGGAGAATCGCTTCCAGAGCATGACCATGAGCCCCAAGGATGCGACGCGCGTGTAGCGCCAACCGCACCCAAAACGCAAAATGCCCGCCGGTATCACACGTACCGGCGGGCATTTTTATAAACGAGCCTTCTATCGGCACAAGCCTCTACGCCTCGCGCTCGACCTCACTCACGCATTCGTTCTTGATGGTGCCAACGAGCGCCTGCAGCGCATCGACCACGTGCGGGCGAATGTCCCCGCCGATGAGCACGAGCATGATGTCGTCACCCACGGAAAGCTCACCGCTCGCCAACCACACGCGCACATAGCCGATACCCGGCATCGCGCTCGTGGCCTCGATAGTAGCCTGCACCTTCTGAGCATCGAAGCCGAACACCATGCCGCCCACCTTGTGGCCCGGCGCCACGCCATCGGTCTCGACACCGCGCGCCTCGGCCTTGGGCGTCGCGCGCACCACACCGTTATGTGTCAGATACATACCGCACGCAGGTGCCGACGAATCGGCCTTGGCCTCGCGCAGCCAAGCATCAACCGAAGGCATCGTTTTGCCATTCTCGAGCATCATTTCTCCCTTACCGTCGTCGAGTAGCCAATTTGGAACGGGGCTTTTTAGCTACTCTCGAACAACTTATTCCTCGACCGGCGTGAGCACCATGACAGCACGCGTGTTGCTCAGCGATAACGAACGACAGGTCACAAGCGTCACGACCTTGGTTGCCGAAGCGGCACGATCGGTGGCATCGCTCGCCACGGCAGAGGCACCGTCGAGCATCTCGGACAGGTAGTTCTTGAGCCCGTCATCGCCCTCAAAATTGGGCGTGCGCGCCTTGGCATACGTGTCCTCGACAACTTTGGTCGCCAGTGGTCGCAGTTTATAGGTGGCGTCGCGCGTGATGTAATACACGTACTCTATGCTGTCGAACGTCGCCTGATCGGTCGTGTCCGAGATCACATTGAACATCGATCCGTCGTTCATGTGGTGGCCGTAGATCGTGGTCTGCTGGTCAACCATTCCCGGCGCGGTATCGTCGCTGTCCAAGAAGATCGCACCCGATGCATTGGCCGTACCGTCGAACAGCGTGTTGAGGTATTTGGAGTTGTTGTTGGTCTGCACCACGGGATAGTTGATGTTGGTTCCCGGCACATAAATCCAACCCACAATCTCAGGGTTTGTCTGAGCAAGCGCATCGAAGTCGATAGTCGGCACGCCGCTGGCGTCCTTGTCGCTCACATATTGTTTTTCGATCTTTTGATACGACTCGCTCGCCTGCTTGTAGCCAATCTGGGCGTTGATAAAGATGGCAGCGGCGGCAACAATCAGACCGATGCCGATGATGATGAGCAGAATGGGAATAATGGAACGGCGCTTTTTACGCGGCGGCTCGGTGTAATCCGACGGCGTGGCATGCGATGAAGACCGGGGCGGCTTCTTAGCGGTGCTATAAGATGAAGGTCGATATGCGGCTGGCGCGTC
>CALHJX010000026.1:0-1688 GCA_938033385.1 uncultured Collinsella sp.
TCCCTTAATACCAAGTCCACCTTCGCTTTTGGGCAGCGTAAGCATCATGACAAAGGCCGTTTCCATGGGAGAGCGGCATCCATCGCGTACACATTGAATAGCCTTTCGGGCAAGGGCCAAACCATCGCATCTGGTAATGGAATTAAAGAACTGCTTTAACCTCTCGGTTGAGGTAAGTGGGAAACGCTCGGCATAAGAGGTAGAAGAACCGGTTCCAAGGGAATAGGCGCCGCACAGCTCAAAGTAGTACTCCACCAGTTCGCGAAAAGAAAGATAGGTGGCGGCCTGAAGTGCACAAAGCTCAACGCCAACAATGTAGATGTCATCTTCTAGCTCTATAAAACGCGAGCATGAGAATCGCTTTGACGAAACGTGGCATCGGCAGTCCATCGCGTAGCGCGCGTTCCTGCGATCAAACACCATTACCTCGAGGGGATGGTTTGCGTCGCGGGCAACATCATGTCTGGCAAGCCATTCTGTGGCCGCGTCGAGGAGCGTTCCGGTGGGACACGATCCGTAAATTGCGACAGGGCTGCAGGACTCGATGTCTTTCGCAGACACCGAATGCGCGGCCTGGTAGACCGCTTTTGCCGTGGTATGTGACAATACGATACTCATGGTATATATCGTGTCAGCTAATGTCGTGTTGATGGCGCTGAGTGGAAAAGTCGTTTTAGAGGTCTAACCAAATGCTGTCCAAAAGCTTGACGCAATTATGGGCACGTTCACCCTAAATCAATGTTTTCGCTGCTCAGCTATAGCATAGAAATACTCAATTGCTGCACATTTGGTATCGATGCATCGCCATCTGAACACAAATCACGTGTCGGGAAAGTGCCGAAATAGTTAAAAAATAGGGTTCAGAATTTGTGAAGCGCGGGCCTGCTTATGGAACGTAGGGCGGCCCCGCCGCGGGGGTTCCCGCTGCGAGGCCGCTCGTGATCTACGCCGTGGTTTGTCGCAGACGTTTCTACTTGGCAAACAGGTTCTTGAGGTTGAACTCGGCCTGGACGGTACGGAGCATGAGATCGGTGTCGTCGAGGCCCAGGTGCTGCTCGTTGGCGTCGGCGGCGAGGGTGCCACGGCGGCGGGCCCAGTTCTCGAGCGCAGCGGGTGCGGACTCGCGGGGGAGCGAGCGCACGTCGGCGTCCAGGCTGCGGCAGATCTGGCGCGAGTCGATGACGATGATCTTGCCGGCACGGCGCGCCTCGGCGTAGCCGTCCAGGTGAATCTTGAACCAGCTGTCCTCAAAGGCGGCGTTGTGCGCCATATAGGGGTACTTCTTCATGAGCTTGAGCAGCTGCTTCTGCAGCTCCTTGTTCTCGCGGAACGGCTTTTTGCCGTCGATGTCGTCCCAGGTGATGTGATGGATGTTCGATAGCGGCACATCCTCGCCGCGGTAGATGTCGGGCAGGCCGCAGTAGTGTGCCTCGGCGTCATGCGGCACGGCGTCGCTGGTGAGATCCATGATCTCCCAGCCCACGTTGATGATGTAGCCGCGCTCGGGCGCGCGACCGGTGGTCTCGATGTCGATGCCCAGCACCGTGCCTTGGATGGGCTTGCGGGCATAGGCCACGCCGAGTGCGTCGCGGTCACCGCGGATCTCGCGCATGACCGATGCGGCGGTGCGCTTTTGCATCTTGCCGATGGCGGCGCAGGTGTCGGCGTCGGACAGGCCGCGCGAGAGC
>CALHJX010000027.1:0-2386 GCA_938033385.1 uncultured Collinsella sp.
GCCGAGCGTGGCCAGCTGGTCGGCAGCGGCGGGACGGTAGACGTCGCAAGCGGCGAGCAGCGGCGAGCGGCCCTGCTTCTTGAGCAGGTAGGCAAGCTTTACGGCCGCCGTGGTCTTACCAGAGCCCTGCAGGCCCACGAGCATGATGACATTGGGGATGCGGTTGCTAAAGACGAGCTTGCTCTCGGTGGAACCGAGCATCTCGGTGAGCTCGTCGAGCACGATCTTGACAACGTTTTGCGCCGGCGACAGCGACTCCATGACCTCGGCGGTCATGCAGCGCTCCTTGGTCTTGGCGACAAACTCCTTGACGACCTTAAAGTTGACGTCGGCCTCGAGCAACGCCATGCGAATGTCGCGCATGGCAGAGGTGATATCGGCCTCGGTCAGCTTACCCTTGCCGCGCAGGCGGTCAAATGTGTCGTTGAGGCGATCGCTCAGGGAATCAAACACTAGTCACTCCTTAATTGGACTCGCCCACCAGGGCGCGGCAGAAATCTTTGGCATTGAACTCCTGCAGGTCATCGACCTGCTCACCCACGCCCACGCGCAGGATCGGGAGCTTGAGTTTCTCGGCCACGGCCATGGCGATACCGCCCTTAGCCGTGCCGTCGAGCTTAGTCATGATAATACCGTCCAGGCCCAGCGCCTCGTTAAACTCGAGCGCCTGGTTCAGACCGTTTTGGCCCGTCGCGGCGTCGATCACAAGCACGACCGAAACCGGCATGGGACCGGCGGCCATATTGGCGGCGCGCTTACGGGTCACATTGACCACCTTGGCGAGCTCGCGCATGAGCTCAGGGCTCGTGTGCAGACGGCCGGCGGTATCGATGAGCACCAGGTCACTGCCGCGCTTATCGGCCTCGTCGAGCACGTCATAGCACACGCTCGCCGGATCGGAGCCGCGGTCACGCTTGATAACCGGTACGCCGGCACGCTGCCCCCACACATCGAGCTGCTCGATGGCGGCGGCGCGGAAGGTGTCGGCCGAACCGATCACCACGTTCTTGCCGCGGGCAGCCATGGCGCTCGCGATCTTACCGACCGTCGTGGTCTTGCCGGCACCGTTAATGCCCACAAACAGCACGCAGCTCGGCGTATCGGAAAACGGATCTCGCTCGATGGGCACAAAGTGCTGCTCAAGCTGCTCGGCCAGGGCACGGCGAAGCTGCGGAGCGGTCTTGAGGTTCTTCTTGGCCGCGGCATCGCGCAGGTCATCGGAGACCTTGATAGCGACCTCGGCGCCCATGTCACCCATGACGAGGGTGTCCTCCAGGTCCTCCCAAAAATCCTCGTCGACCTCGCCGCCAAAGTAGAAGACCTCGTTGAGGGCCTCGCGGCTGCGCTCAAGTCCGCGCGAGAGAGCATCGAAGAATCCCATTATGCATTCACGACCTTTCCGGTTTCGCGATCGAGTTTTTGCGAGACGACGCGACTGACGCCGTCGGCTTGCATCGAGACGCCATAGAGGACGTCAGCGTCCTCCATAGTACGGCGCTGATGCGAAATGACCAAGAGCTGCGTATCGGAACGCAACACATCGAGCGCGCCGATGAGCTTGGACAGGTTGGCGTCATCGAGTGCCGCCTCGACCTCGTCCAGCACATAGAACGGCACCGTGCGCGTGCGGTACACAGCAAAGAGGAGGGCGAGCGCCGTCAGGCTCTTCTCGCCGCCCGACATGAGCATCATCTTGGTGATGCGCTTGCCGCGCGGCTGCGCCACGACCTCGATACCCGTCTCGGCAGGATGCTCGGGATCGGTCATCTCCAGATGAGCCTGGCCGCCCGGGAAGAGCATAGCGAAGATCTCGCGGAAGTTCGCGTCGACCTTCTCAAACGTCACCAGGAACGCCTTGCGCATCTTGCGATCAATGGCCACCGTGATCTTGGTGAGCGCCTTGCGTGCGCTCTCCAGATCGGCCAGCTGCTCCTCGATGTAGTCGGCGCGGCGCTTGAGCTGCTCGTACTCCTCCATGGCAACTTGGTTAACGGGACCAAGGTTGTTGATCTGGCGCACGAGTTGGTTAAGCTCGCGCTCGGCGGCGTCGCGATCGGTGGGCGCCGGCAGCATGAGCGCTTCCTCGAGCACCGTGGTGCCATCGGCGGTGATGGCCTTGATGGCCGCCTCGACCTGCACCTCGAGCTTGCCGCGTGCCACCTTGAACTCATTTTGCGTCGCAGTGGCAACATCGACCCTCTCTTTGGCGCGGGCGACCTCGGTCTTAGCGTCCTCGATGGTCTTCTTAAGCGAAGCCGAGTCCGCCTCCTCAAGCGTTGCCTGATCGCGCAGGCGCGCAGCCCAGTCCGAGGCGCGCTCCAACAGGGCAGAATAGCGCTCGTGCATGGGATCGACGCGAAGACGCAGCAGCTCGAGCGAGCGCGAG
>CALHJX010000028.1:0-4738 GCA_938033385.1 uncultured Collinsella sp.
AAGCCGCATAGCCGGCGAACTCTAGATACAGATGCCCACGACCACTCGTGTAGGCAGCCACCTCCAGCGCGTAATCCTGCACCTCAGATGCCGGCACGCGACCCACAAGCTTCGCCCGGTCTCCCGCCATCGTCGGCGGCTCGTACTCGGCACCCATGCGCGTGGCATCCGAGAGCGCCCGACCCACGCACTCCCCCGGCACCTCGAGCTCAAAGTGGTACCACGGCTCCAACAGCACCGCCGTGCCGGCCTCACGCGCCTGCATGAGCCCCTGGCGAATCGCGCGGTACGTGGCCTGGCGAAAATCGCCGCCCTCGGTGTGTTTGGCATGCGCGCGACCACCCGTGAGCGTAATGCGCACATCGGTGATGGGCGAGCCGGTCAGCGCGCCCAGATGATCGCGCTCCATGGCGTTGGTGAGCGCCAGACGCTGCCAGTTAAGATCGAGCTCGTCGGTCGAGGTCACGGTGCCAAACTGTACGCCCGAGCCCGCCGGCAACGGCTCCAGGCGCAGATGCACCTCGGCATAGTGGCGCAGCGGCTCAAAGTGGCCCACGCCCTCGACCGACTGCGAAACAGTCTCCTTATAGAGGATGCCGCCAGACTCAAACGAAACCGAAAGGCCAAAGCGATCGGCCAACACCCGCTGCACGACCTCGAGCTGCACGGCGCCCATCAACTGCAAATGAATCTGCTCAAGATGCGTATTCCAGCTTACGCCGAGCATGGGATCTTCATCCGCCAGCTCAGCCAACGCTTTGAACACCGTATGGACGTCATGTTCGCCCGGCAGCACCGTATAGGTGAGGACCGGCGCAATGACGGGCGCATCGCCCGCGGGCTCCGCGCCCAGGGCGTCCCCCGGGCGAACGTGTGCAAGACCCGTCACGGCACAAATACCGCCAGCAGCAACTTCTTGGGCAAGCTCATACTTATCGCCGTTATAGATGCGTACCTGATCGACCTTCTGCTCCCATGTCTCGACACCGGAACGTCCGCCAATCACCTGCTTGGCATGCAGCGTGCCGCCGGTCACTTTAACCCAAGCCAAGCGCTCGCCGCGGTCCCCGCGGCTGACGCGATAGACGCGGGCGGCAAACTCCGGTAGCCACGCCTGTTCGCGCATCAGCACGCATATACCATCCAACAGCTCGTCCACGCCTTGGTCCTTGAGCGCCGAGCCGGCAAAGCAGGGAAAGAGCTTGCGCTCGGCAACCATGCGCGACAGCGTCGCGACGGAAAGCTCACCCGCCTCAAGAAACTCCTCGAGCGCCGCCTCGTCCAACGCAGCAGCGTCCTCCTGAACGGCGCCGCCCGCCAACAGTTCGCTGGCATCCAGGCAGCCTTCGGAAAGACGTTGCCCAAGTTGTGCCAGCAAAACATCGCGACCGGGATTCTCCAAATCGATTTTGTTGATATAGATGAACGTCGGAATGTCATAGCGCGCAAGCAGGCGCCACAGGGTTTCGGTGTGCCCCTGCACGCCATCGTTGGCACCCACAACCAAAATCGCATAGTCGAGCGCGCGCAGCGTGCGCTCCGCCTCGGCCGAAAAATCGACGTGGCCGGGCGCATCCACAAGCATGACGCGGGTATCGCCGTGGTCGAGCACGGCCTGCGACGAGAAGATCGTAATGCCGTGCTCGCGCTCGATCGCGTTAGTGTCCAGATGCGAGTCGCCATCGTCAACGCGGCCGCGCTTGCGAATGAGGCCCGCGTTAAACAGCATGGCCTCGGCCAGCGTGGTCTTGCCGGCATCGACATGCGCCAAGATTCCAACGACTGCCTGCTTCGACATGGCTCTCCTCTTATTACAAGCCCATCGCACGCGGCAACGGGCGTCCTCGTTCCACACTGGATGATACAATTTACGGGCCGGCGGGCGAATCGGGCCCTATCCCCCGACCGAGCTCATCGCCCCGCGTTGCCGCGCGGCGATTTTCGTAGGTTCGCGCCTTGCGAAAGCCGGCACCTCCCCTTTTTGTCTGCCCGGGCTCATCTGGGGCGATAACAACGCGAGCCCCACAACAACGCGTTTTGCCAAAAAATGGCCCCACTCGGGGCCACTTTCATTTCGGTGAAACGCTGGTATGTGACTCGGCCTTTATGCCTCGCGCAGCCAATCAAACGCGACGCGCGGCGTACCGTCCGACACATATACGATGCCGGCGCGCTCAAATCCGGCCTTGAGGCTCGCACCCTGCATGGGCAGGTTGTCCTGATGCGTGTCGATGCGCAGGTGATCGGCACGCTCCTTGGCAAAGGCAAACATCGCGGCCGCGATACCATGCGCGGTGCCGTCGGACGCCACACGGTGCAGCACGGCGTACGGAGTGTCGCTGCGCCATTGCCCGTCCTCAATTACGTCATAGCACTCGTCCGGGCCCGGTAAAAAGGCAAACGCCGCCACCACGCGGCCGTCGACTTCGCACACGTAACTGCCACCAGCGGCAATATCGGCAGCCAGCTGCTCGGCAGAAGGCGTGCCCTCGGGCCATTGCGTGGCGTTGCCATGCGCGCGCATAAAGGCGCGGGCAGCGTCGTAGATAGCCATGACGGCGGGAATGTCGGTATCGAGGGTTTTTCTGATCATCACGCGGCGACCTCACGTTTATTGGTATCACTTTGATTGGGCAATGATACCAGCGTTTGGAGAGGGGCGCGAAGCAGATGGGAAGTAAAAAGCGAGCCGCCTGGTCAAAGGCCAAAAGCGAGTTTTTGGGCGCTGCCACCGGCGGCGATATGAGCGACCTGTTTGCGCGCGAGGACGAGCGCCGCGACGCCCTGGAAGCCGAGCGCGATGAAGCCTGGCGCTACAAGTCGTGCGAACGCAAAAACCGTTACGACACGCGCGCCGAGGCCGAGGCAGTTATGGCCGACTGCGAAAACCGCGGGCGGCGCGGCTTAGCCTGCTACAAATGCGAATACTGCGGCGGCTGGCACCTGACGTCGCACCCTTGGAAATAGACCCCACATCGGCACGGCACTGACGGAGCGCCAACCATCGCACGCAAGCTACGGGCGCGGCGGCACCAAAACATCGTAGCGAACAGCCTTGCCCGCAAGTTGATAGCTCGGCTTAACGCCGGCAAGCAGTGGCCCTTTCACCGGTCGCTTGATAACCACCTTGCGCGGATGCACCGCAAGCGCAGCTTCGACCAGCGTCTCCTCATCGGCGCACGGCTGTTCCAGATGATGCAAGAGTTGGAACTTCTTTTTAACCGCCGCGCTCTTGGTGCGCCCGGGAAACATGGGGTCCAGATACACCACGTCGGGAGCGGTGAGCTCGCTCTGCCCGATCAGCTCAGCTGCATGGCGAAGGCCGGCAATGCTGTCCTCGCCCGCATGTAAGCGCATGCGCGCCACGGCTGTCGCAAGCGCCAGATCATCTGCCGCGCGATCCAAGGCATCCTTGAGGAGCGCCGCGATCACGCAATCCTGCTCATACAGATCGACGGTAAAGCCCGCGGCCGCCAGCAGCAGCGAATCCTCGCCAAAGCCTGCCGTGGCGTCAATCGCCCATGGGCTCTCGATGCCTTTTGCGCGCGCAGCCTTTACCAGCAGTTCTTGCTGCAGACGGCCCTGCTTGAGCCGTGGAAGCATGCGGCCAAAATCGGCACGCAACTCCATCGTGCCGTCGGTGAGCGTGAGGCCCTCGGACTTCCCGATCAGCTCAAGCCCCGCGGACCGAGCAAGAGAAAAGGGATCGACGACGCCCATGGGTACTCCTTAACAAGCAAAACGAATACGTGAGCGCCGTTTATGTCGGCACCCAACCGTCCGCTATTGTCCCACATGCGACATGGCCCACAGCATCGCAATGCAAAGCACCGCCATCAATCCCGTGCACACGGCAGCGATCACAGAATCACCCATGCGCCTTCCCAACGACCGTGGCTCATGCACTTGCCCTGCTCCGTACATCATGGCTCCTCCTTCGGTCCAGCTCTTACCATGGACCCATCATCGCAGCGCCGCGCATACGCTGCCATCGATTTGACTTACGCCCAGCTTTCCTTTTTGAAAGGTTGGGTTTGGCTGCGCGGGCTCAATGCGCTTTCAAACGCATGCATCGCCGCGTTGAACTACAATGTGCTTCACCATATGTGCAGTACATTGGGTGCGCCAAGTTGGCGTACTCGTATCGAAAGGACCAGCCATGAGCTTCACTCGCAAGACTCTCAAAATCCTTGCTCTCATCTACTTTGTTTTGGGCATCGCCAGCCTCGTCACCGCCGGCGTCGGTATCGCCACGGGCGGTCTCGATTCCACGTACGGTTCGTACGCCACGCTCGCAGCGGTCGTGCTTATCGCCAAGGGTCTCGTCGACCTTGCCGCAGGCGTCGCCGGTATCAAGGGCGCCAACAAGCCTTCGCAGGTGGACGGCGCGTTTAAGCTCGGTATTGTTGCCGCGGTCGCCACGCTTGCCCAAGCGGTGCTCACGCTTCCCGCGTTTGGCGGCGACGCCATCAACTTTGGCGCCTTTGTCATCGTGGTGTACGACCTGTTCTTTGTTCAGCAGGCACACGCCGTTAAGGCCGAGAACAAGGACCGCCTATAAGCGCTCGCTTCTCATAACCTCTGCAGCCAAGCAACTAAAAAGGGCCGATCGCGCATCTCCGCGGTCGGCCCTTTACGTTTGCCCAGATAAAACCCGCCAAAATAAACCTGTCCCTTTTTGGTAGGTTAGCTGTGGCGGTACTCGGCGATGATGAAGTCGATGTCAGTTTGAAGGGTG
>CALHJX010000029.1:0-1748 GCA_938033385.1 uncultured Collinsella sp.
GTCATCGAGGGCTCGCTGCGTCCTTCGCGCGGCGGCGACAAGCGCGCCGGCCTCGCCAAAATCACGACCGTCAACGGTCTGGACCCCGAGCAGATTCGCAACCGCCCCAAGTTCGGCGACCTCACCCCGGTCTATCCCAACGAGCCGCTGCGCATGGAGCACGGCAAGGACTCCATTACCGGTCGCGCCATCGACATCGTGTCGCCGATCGGCAAGGGTCAGCGTGGCCTGATCGTGTCCCCGCCCAAGGCCGGCAAGACCACGATCCTCAAGAAGATCTGCCAGTCTATCTCGATTAACAACCCCGAGGTGCACCTCATCTGCCTGCTCGTCGACGAGCGCCCCGAAGAGGTCACCGATATGCAGCGTTCCATCAAGGGCGAGGTCGTGGCCTCGACCTTCGATATGCCCGCCGACAATCACACTCGTGTGGCAGAGCTCGTCATCGAGCGCGCAAAACGCATCGTGGAGCTGGGCGGCGATGTTGTGGTGGTGCTCGACTCCATCACGCGTCTTGCCCGCGCCTACAACTTGGCGGCGCCCGCCTCCGGCCGCATCCTTTCGGGCGGCGTCGATTCGGCGGCACTGTATCCGCCCAAGTGCTTCCTGGGCGCAGCCCGCAATATCGAGAACGGCGGCTCGCTCACCATCCTGGCCTCTGCCCTCATCGACACCGGTTCCAAGATGGACGAGGTCATCTTTGAGGAGTTCAAGGGCACCGGCAACATGGAGCTCAAGCTCGACCGCGACCTGGCCGACCGCCGCATCTTCCCGGCTATCGACCCCGTTGCCTCCGGTACGCGCAACGAGGATCTGCTGGTCGACGAGCAGATGCGCCCGTTTGTCTTTGGTCTGCGTCGCATCCTCGCCGGCATGAACAATACCGAGCGCGCGGCCGCATCGTTTATCAAGGGCCTCAAGGGCACCAACACCAACCAGGAGTTCCTGGTGCGTTCGGCCAAAAAACACAGCGACTACGAGCAGACGTTCTAGGTTGTCATCTACACGCAGCGATAGTCATCAATGCAATAAAGGGTCGGGGCTTTGAGCCTCGGCCCTTTTCTATATCGCCGCTCCGCGCTTTTTTGACCATAAGACTGGCAAGCAGCAGGTTTCCCGTTTCAATCCGACATCGTCGCTTGCAATCGACAGGGCGGTTTCGCATAATAGCTTTTAAGCTTCGCGACGGAAAACGCAGATGAAACGAACCATATACCGTTGCTTTGGGGCATAGCCCCGCTTCATCTTCTCTCGCGCAGCCAACTGAATGATGCGATTTGGGTGCTGGAAGATGGGGAGAGCTCATGGCTTCTTCTGATGCAACACAACGAGCAGTCCTTGCCGGACTTTCGTGCGGGATCGGCCTTGCCGCTCCCGTGGTTATGTATGCCGCGACGCTGCCGTTTTCGTCGGTGAACGAGACGGTCGCGGCGGGTGCGGTTCCCTTCGCCGTGGGCGCGGTGGCGGGCGTGGGCATCTATGCCGCCTCGCTGGGTATCTCCGAGTATCGTGCGCAGCGTGAAGAGCGTCTGTTCCAGCCCGATGCCATGGGCGGTGCCGCCAATCTCAATCAGCATCAAAGCGAGTTCAAGACCGCCTCGATTTCAGCTCAGCAGCAGGATACGACTCCTTACGCTGCGGCTTCTGCTTCTCAGGCTCAGGCGGAGCAGTCTACCTCGGCATTCCTTTCCGGCCTGACTGGTGCGTCCCAGCGCCGTCATGCCGATGATGGTGTCCCTACCATCGCT
>CALHJX010000030.1:0-2679 GCA_938033385.1 uncultured Collinsella sp.
GCGCATGAACGGCAGCTGTGCCGGCGGCACCGGCGCCTTCATCGACCAGATGGCCACTCTGCTGCACACCGACGCCAGCGGCCTTAACGAACTCGCGGCCAACGCCACCACCATCTATCCCATTGCCAGCCGCTGCGGCGTTTTTGCCAAGACCGACGTGCAGCCGCTGCTCAACGAAGGCGCCCGTCCCGAGGACGTCGCCGCTTCCATCTTCCAGGCCGTCGTGACCCAGACCATCTCGGGCCTGGCGTGCGGCCGTCCCATCCGCGGCAACGTCGCCTTCCTGGGCGGCCCGCTGCAGTATCTCTCCGAGCTGCGTCACCGCTTCTACCTCACGCTCAACCTGGACGAGGAGCACCGTATCGTGCCCCAAAACGCCCACCTGTTTGTGGCGAGCGGCGCCGCCATGGCGCACGAGTCCAATAAGCTCAGCACGTTCCCGCAGCTCATCGAGGCTATCGATGCCCTGGGTGACACACAAGGCGCCGAGGTCGAGCGCCTGGATCCGCTCTTTGCCACCGACGAGGATTTTGCTGAGTTCAAAACCCGCCACGACCAGGAAGTCGTCCCCAAGGGCAAGCTCGAAGGCTACACCGGCCGCGTGTTCATTGGCATCGACGCCGGCTCCACCACCATGAAGGCCGCGCTCGTGGGCGAGGACGGCCAGCTGTTGCACACCTGGTACGGCAACAACAACGGCGACATCCTGGGCACGGCTAAGGTCATCATGGCCGATTTCTACAACCACATCCCCGCTGGCTGCACCATCGGCCACGTGACTACCACGGGCTACGGCGAGGCGCTGCTCATCGAGGCACTCAAGGCCGACTCTGGAGAGATCGAGACCGTTGCGCACCTGCGCGGCGCCAAGGCGTTCCTGCCCGGTGTCGAGTTCATTCTGGACATCGGCGGCCAGGACATGAAGTGCCTGCGCGTCAAGGACGGCGTCATCGAGCACATCATGCTCAACGAGGCCTGCTCGTCGGGTTGCGGCAGCTTTATCGAGAGCTTCGCCGTGTCTATGAACATGGACGTGCGCGCGTTCGCCAACGCTGCCATCCATGCCAAGGCCCCCGTCGACCTGGGCAGCCGCTGCACGGTCTTTATGAACTCGCGCGTCAAGCAGGCGCAAAAGGAAGGCGCCACGGTGGGCGACATCGCGGCCGGCCTGTCCTATTCCGTCATCAAGAATGCCCTGTTCAAGGTTATTAAGCTGCGCGACCCCAAGGAGATCGGTAGCCAGGTGATCGTCCAGGGCGGCACCTTTATGTCCGACGCCACGCTTCGCGCATTTGAGCAGCTCACCGGCGTTCATGCTGTGCGTCCCGACATCGCCGGCTGCATGGGCGCCTACGGTGCGGCCCTGCTCGCCCGCGATCGCGCCGGTGCCGACGGCACCTCGACCATCCTCTCGGCCGAGGACATCGCGCACCTCACCGTGACGCAAAAACACGTCCGCTGCGGTCGTTGCTCTAACAACTGCCAGCTTACCGTCAACGACTTTGGCGGCGGCAGGCGCTTCATTACCGGCAATCGCTGCGAGAAGGGCGCCGGCCACAAAAAGCAGAAGACCGAGGCGCCCAACCTCTTCAAAAAGAAAAACGAGCTGCTCTTTAACCGCGAGGTGCTGAGCCCCGACGAGGCCCCGCGCGGCACCGTGGGTATCCCTCGCGCACTCAACATGTACGAGAACTACCCCTTCTGGCACGCGTTCTTTACGCGCCTGGGCTTTAGCGTGCAGCTGTCCGACCAGTCGAGCAAAAAGACCTACCAGGCGGGCATCGAGTCCATGCCGTCCGAGAGCGTGTGCTACCCGGCAAAGATGAGCCACGGCCATGTGATGAACCTTATCGACCGCGATGTCGACTTCATTTGGATGCCGTGCGTGCGTTGGGAGCGCAAAGAGGACCCGACTGCCGGTAACTGCTATAACTGCCCCATCGTCATGAGCTACCCCACGGCGCTGGCGCTCAATATCGACGAGATTCGCGAGCAGAACATCGAGTTCCTGTATCCGTTTGTGCCCTATCACGACAAGACCGAGCTCAAGCGCCGTCTGTACCAGGTGCTCGCCGTCGACCGTGTGGCCGATGCTGAGGCCGGTCGCGGTCGCGTGCGCGGTCCTAAAATCACGCGCTCCGAGGTTGATGCCGCCGTCAACGCTGCTTTTGAGGCCGACGCGCGCTTCCACGAGGATATCCAGACCATGGGCGAGGAGGCTCTCAAGTGGGTCGAGGACCACGGCGGTCACGGCATCGTGCTCGCCGGTCGTCCCTACCATAACGACCCCGAGATCAACCATGCCCTGCCCGAGCTTATCTCGAGCTTTGGCTTTGCGGTCTTTACCGAGGATTCGCTCGCGCATCTGGTGAAGCCCGAGCGTCCGATTCGCGTCGTCGACCAGTGGATGTACCACAGCCGCCTGTACGCCGTCGCCCGTTTTGTGACGATGCGCAACGACCTGGACCTGATCCAGCTCAATTCCTTCGGCTGCGGCCTGGACGCTCTGACCACTGATCAGGTGCAGGAGATCCTGGGGGCCAGCGGCAAGATTTACACCGTGCTCAAGATTGACGAGGTGTCCAACTTGGGCGCCGCGCGTATCCGTATTCGCTCGCTCATGGCGGCGCTCAAGGACCAGGAGGCCGAGCGCTTGGCCGAGGCCACGGCAGCGGGCGA
>CALHJX010000031.1:0-3735 GCA_938033385.1 uncultured Collinsella sp.
TCGCACAGCGCGTCCTTGGCGCGCAGGGCCGAGAAGCGCGTGTTGCGCAGCTGCTCGGTTACGCCGCGGGCGGTGATGGCGATGGTGGCGCCGGGGCGGACGATGCTCTCCCAGGCGATGTCGTAAACGCTATCGTACAGTTCATCGGCATCCTGCGCCTCAAAGCGCCCGAGTACCACGAACACACGGCTCGCCAGGCGCGACCACAGACAGGCGCGGTAGCCTTCTTCGAGCTCGCCCTCAAATGTAGCGCGGCCCTTCAGCCGGCGAACATGCGAAAGCCCGAGGCGTTTAAGCTCATCGGCGAGTGCGGACTCAAAGCCCTCGGGGCAGCTTGCGTAAAATTCCATGGGTGACCTCTCTGGTTGCGTCGCTCCATTATATGATGGATGCTTCGTTTACTCTCGCCCCCGAAAGGAACCCATATGATTGATGCGTGCCCCGATTCTGCCGTGCTCTTTTTTGACGTGGACGGCACGCTGACGTCGTTCGATCCCGACGATATGACCGATAAGGACTTCAATGCAATCCATCCGTCGAAGGCTGTTGTCGATGCATTTGGTCGCCTGCGCAATGCAGGTCACCAGGCATTTATCTGCACGGGTCGTCCCTTGTGGCTGATTGCCGATGGCCTGCGTGCTTTGGAGCCTGCGGGTGTCGTTGCCATGGCGGGAGCGACGCTCGAGGTCGAGGGCCGCGTGGTACACGAGGACTGCTTTGACGAGGACGTTATCGAGGAGCTTGCACGCCGTATGGCAGCGGCAGGGATTGAGGCCTTTTTCGAGACCAACGTGGCTACTTTTGCCCTGGAACCCGCGGGTGTTGAGCAATCGTCTCTGATCGGCACTTCTGTGGTGCACAGCGCCGAGGAAATGCGCGTCGACGGCAGTCTGCGCGTGGGCAAGGTGTGCCTCAATGTGCCCAGTTTGGCTCGCGTAGCCAACGATGACGGTTTTATCGATCGCGAGTTTGAGCTGTGCAACACCGGTGGCCAGAATCGCGAGCTGAGCCCCAAGGGCATCAACAAGGGCGTGGGCGTGGCGCGAGCGCTGGCGTATCTGGGCCGCGAGGGAAATGCGCGCACCTTTGGCTTTGGCGATTCGGGCAACGACCTGGGCATGCTCGCTGCCGTCGAGACGGCTGTCGCCATGGGCAACGCCATGCCCGAGGTCAAGGCGCTCGCCGACTACGTGACCGACGATGTCACACACGACGGTACCGTCACCGCCATGCAGCATTTCGGCCTCATCTAATGAATCCCGCGTTCTGACGTTTGCTCAAACTGCGACTCTTTGCTTTTGCATGCTCAATCGATTTATCAATCCAAACACTGAGGTGTTTATACCGTTCGCCGAGAAGATAAAAAACCGCAGCTCACGCCTTGATAAACGTAGGTAAAGTGTTTAGCAGTTTAACGCCCATGTGCAAGCGAAAGGAATCAGGCAGATGGCAATCAAGGTGTTCGCTGACGGTGCAAACCTCGAGGGCATGCTCGACATGTACGAGAACGGCAACGTTCAGGGTTTCACGACCAACCCGTCCCTTATGAAGAAGGGCGGCGTGACGGATTACCGCGCGTTTGCCAAAGAGGTCCTGGCCCGCATCACCGATGTATCCGTCTCGTTTGAGGTCTTTGCCGACGACGTCGAGACCATGGAGGTCGAGGCGCGCGAGATCGCTACCTGGGCCGAGAACGTCTACGTCAAGATTCCGTGCGTGACCACCAAGGGCGAGTCCACCGCCGAGCTGGTTCGCAAGCTTTCCGCCGACGGCATCAAGGTCAACGTCACCACCATCTTTACTCCCGAGCAGGTTGACGAGATGGTCGAGGCCGTTGACACCGAGACGCCGTCCATCATCTCGCTCTTTGCCGGCCGCATCGCCGATACCGGCGTCGACCCCATTCCGTTTATGACGGAGTCGGTTAAGAAGGCCGCCGTCAAGCCCAACTGCGAGGTCCTGTGGGCATCCACGCGCGAGCTCATCAACATTTACCAGGCCGAGGCCTGCGGTTGCCAGATCATTACGGTGCCCAACAGCATCCTGGCCAAGCGCAAGAACATTGGTCGCGACCCGTACGAGGTCTCGCTCGATACCGTGCGCGGTTTTGCCAAGGATATCGCGGCGCTCGGTTTCCATATCCTGCCGTAGCGCGAACACCGACTGTACCGTGGTCTGTTCGCCCCGGCCTTTCCTTTCCCTATCGCTCACGCGCTCCGCGAGGGTCGCGCTAGGCAAAGGAAAGGCCGGGGCTGCCGGTACGAGCTTGCCAGCAAGTTGGCGCTCGGTTTCCATATCCTGCCGTAAGCAAGGGTACCCCCGCCTGCGCCGTGCAAAATTGAGAGTATTCAGCAAGGTAAAGGTCTTTATCAGTTAACCGAAGCATGGAACGGCCCCCGTTTTGGCTCTGACGACGCTAAAACGGGGGCTGTTTTTTTTGCTTTTTCGTTTCTGAGGGGCATCCGGAACGGTGGAATTTGCAGAATACTCGCGATTTTGCACATTGCTACAGGGGGTACCTTTGCTTTGGCGGTTTACTTTCCCTGCACCATGGTGAGCGAGATCTTCTTGCGGTCGCGATCGACCTTCTCGACCCACACCTTGACCGTGTCACCGACGCGCACCACGTCGCTCGGGTGCTTGACAAAGCGGTTGGCTAGCTTAGAGATATGTACGAGGCCGTCCTGGTGCACTCCCACGTCGACGAAGGCGCCAAAGTCCACAACGTTGCGCACCGCGCCCTTGAGTTCCATGCCGGGTTCCAGGTCGTCGATGGAAAGCGCCGAGCGGCTAAAGACCACCTCGGGCGCGTCGTCGCGCGGGTCGCGGCCGGGCTTCTTGAGCTCGTTGACGATGTCGATGAGCGTCAGGGTGCCGCAGTCCAGGTCGCTTGCCAGCGCCGAGATGCTGCCCAGACGGCGCTCGATGTCGGGCACGCCGCCACGGCTGAGCTCGCTTGCTTTAACGCCGGCACGCTCCAGGACGGCCGTGGCCACCTCGTAGCTCTCGGGGTGGACGCTTGTCGCGTCGAGCGGGTTCTTGCCGCCGCTGATGCGCAAAAAGCCTGCAGCGTTGAGATATGCCTTGGGTCCCAGCTTGGGGACCTTCTTAAGCTGACGGCGATCGGTAAAGGCGCCGTTTTCCTCGCGGTAGGCCACGATGTTTTTGGCCACGCTCGGCGTGATGCCCGATACGTATCCCAGTAGGCTCGCGCTCGCGGTGTTTACGTCGACGCCTACGCGGTTGACGACGTCCTCCACCACGTGGCCCAGAGTGCGCGAAAGCTCGGCCTGGTCAAGGTCGTGCTGGTACTGGCCAACGCCGATAGACTGGGGCGGAATCTTGACGAGCTCTGCCAGCGGGTCTTGCAGGCGACGGCCCAGGCTCATGGCGCCACGCACGGTGACGTCCAGGTCGGGATATTCCTGGCTGGCGAGCTCGGAGGCGGAGTACACCGATGCGCCGGCTTCGTTAACGATGGTGTATCGCAGCCCAGGCGCCTGCTCGGCGATGAACTCCGAGACGACTTCCTCGGTCTCGCGGCTGGCGGTGCCGTTGCCGATGACGATGGTGTTGACGCCGTCCTTTTTGACGAGGCGGGCGAGCTCGCGCTTGGTGCCGGCGACGTCGTGGCGCGGCTTGGTGGGGTAGACCACGCCGTGGTCGAGCAGCTTGCCGGTCTCGTCCATGACGGCGACCTTGCAGCCGGTGCGGTAGCCCGGATCGAGCGCGAGC
>CALHJX010000032.1:0-3438 GCA_938033385.1 uncultured Collinsella sp.
CGCATGGAACCCCGAGCCATCCCGGCGGCGTCGCATGGGGTGCACAATGCGATCGCGCTCGTCAAACGGCATTGCCAGGCAATGCCGTCCGCGGGCGCACAGGGCACGCGCCGCGCACGGATGCCCCGCAACCGGCAGCTCAGCCACCACACGCCCATCCTCAACGCGTGCCGCAAAGGCGCAATCGGCATAGCATCCCCCGCATGTGGTCACCACGGCGCGACCGTCGCGCTTCACAGCAGATGCCATCTCGATTACCCCTTTCATCAGCCAAACACAACAGGCCAAAAACCCGGCAACGAGCCCCAGACCCAAAAAGCCTCCCGCACGGCAACGCCCCGCGGGAGGCCCAACATCAAACAGACGGTACCTTACGCCTCGGACTTCTTAGCGTAGATAAACCAGTAGCCGAGCGCGATCAGAACCGCGCCGCCCACGATGTTGCCCAGCGTGGCGGCGGACAAGTTAAACGCAATGCCCGCAGCGTTGAGGGCATCGGCGCCGGCAACGTCGGCACCATAGCCGCACGCGTGCATCACGGCACCCATAGGCAAAAAGTACATGTTGGCAACGCAGTGCTCAAAACCGCAGGCCACAAAGGCGGCGATGGGCAGCAGAATGCCCACGACTTTATCGACCACGGTCTTGCCGGCGGTACCGATCCACACGGCCAGGCACACAAAGATGTTGCACAGGATACCGCGGAAGAAGATCGTCACCCAGTCGATCGTCACCTTACCGGCGGCGACGCTCACCATGGAATTGGCGACCGCCTCGCCGTTGAGCTTATAGATACCGGCCATGTACACCAAAAAGACGATGAACAAGGCACCGACAAAATTGCCGACCCACACGACGACCCAAGCCTTGAGCATCTGAGCCAGGGTGATCTTTTTGCTCTTGAGCGCGCAGACCATAAGCGAATTGCCGGTAAACAGCTCGGCGCCGCACACCAGCACCAGCACCAGGCCTAGGCAAAAGCACAGGCCGCCCACGACGCGCTGGGCGCCCCAGCCCAGCGTGCTATCGCTCAAGAACACGGTAAAGAACAGGCCGCCGAAGGCGATAAACGCACCGGCGAACATTGCCAACAGAAAGGCCTTTGCGACCGGCAGGTTGGCCTTGGTCACGCCGGCGGCCTCGGTCTTGGCCTCGATCGCGGCGGGCGCCAGGCAATCGGGAGCGGGGTACTCCGCCTTGGAATCTGCCATGTCAATCACTTCTTTCCTAATCAGCAGGGACAAGCGCTCCTATTGCTCTTGTCCCAAGCGGACAAAGTGGGAAAAGTCGTTGGCGGCCACGGCGTCGTACACGGCGTCGACGGCGTCAAAGACTTCCGGGGACATGGGGTTGTAAAACTCCGTATCGCCCGGCTGAATCCCTATGAAGACGATATCTTCGCACGATTGCTCGATTTCCTCGATCAGAATCGACAAAGGGAGCGAATGCGTGGTGAACATCGACTTGCGGGCCACATCGCGCTTATCGAGCAGGCGGATAGACCCGACGGGCAGCGCCATGTCGGCGGCATCGACCAAAACCAACCGCGGCGGACGCTCACGCTTGACCTCGATGATGTCATCCTCGGGCGTCTGACCGCCATCGATGGTGTACCAGCCGGCAAGCGGCGCGTCCTCCATCTTTTTGGAGAGCACGGGGCCGGCGGCATCGTCGGCACGCAGCACGCTTCCCGCCGTGAGCACGATACCCGCAAACGGGGCGCCGTTCACGCGACCATCCACAACGCGACCCATTACTGCAACCTTCCTGTCAGATACACGCCCGACACATCGCGCACGCGCTCAACCAGATCGCGAAACTTCATCAGAAACGCGACCTGCTGGGCATGCAGGCCAAAGTCGTCGTCGAACACCGAGATGCCGGCCTTGGCAGAACCGCGAAAACCGCGCTCATCGAGCAGCATATCGCAGGCCTCGAGCAGCGACGGCACCGCCGCCTTGTCGAGCTGGCACTCGCCAAAAGAGCGGATGGCCTCGAACTTGGTCTTGGCCTCCCCCTCCGGCAGCGCGTCGACGAGCGAATAGAACACATCCACCGGCACCGACAGGCGCGGCTCAAAGCAGTCGAGCACGCCGGTGTGGTGGCCCACGGCGAGCGTGTAGTACAGCACGTCGCAGGCCTCCTGGGGAACGTCTTCCTCGGTCTCCACAAACTTACGCGTGAGCTCGTAGAAGACCACCTGGTCGGGCGCGTGGCCCAGGCAGGGGTCGGCGACGCCCTCGGCGGCCTCGTCGCTTGCGCGCGAGGCATCGCCAAAAGAGCCGCCGAGCATGCCGGGGCCCGCAAAGTAACCAGAGCGGTCCGTGAGCTCCATCTAGCGACCTCCGGCCAGCACCAGATCCTGCAGCGCCGAGTACACCTCGACGCGGCGCGGATCGTCCTGCTTATCGATGAGCAGCGCCATGGCACCGCGGATATCGCCCTTGGGCGCGCCCTCGAGCGTATCCATAAACTCGTTGGCCAAGTCGCGGCCGTAACGGTAGCCGCTCATGGCGCGAGCTTCGCGCTCAATGGCAACGCGCAGCTTGTACGGCACGCCGGGGTGCAGGATATCGGCCTGCTCGCCGGCGGCCTCCACCGTGGTCTCGGCATGGAGTTTTTGGTCCAGCAGACCGAGCGCCATGGCAAAGCCGTAGACGGTCTGCGCAGGGCTGGGCGGGCAGCCGGGAATGTAGACGTCGACCGGCAGGATCTTATCCGTGCCGCCCCAGACGCAGTAGTTGTCGTAGAAGATGCCACCGGTGCAGCCGCACGCGCCATAGGACACCACGATCTTGGGATCGGGTGCGGCCTCAAAGGCGCGCAGGGCCGGCATACGCATGGCACGCGTCACGGCGCCGGTGTACAGCAGCACATCGGCGTGACGGGGCGAGGGCACGACCTTGATGCCAAAGCGCTCGACGTCGAAGACGGGCGTGATGGAACCGAAGATCTCGATCTCGCAGCCGTTGCAGCCGCCGCAGTCGACGCGGTAGACGTACACCGAGCGCTTGATCTTCTTAAGAAGGGTCGCCTTGGCCTTCTCGATGCTCTCGTCGAGCTCGATCTTGGTCGGGCGGTACTGAAGCCGCTCGGGCAAAAGCGTGGGTTCGGCCATGGTTACTCCTCCTTCGTTTCAAAATCCATGATGATGCCCTCGACCGGCGCCGGACCGGCGGGAATCTCGGGCGCATCGGGGTTGAGCTCGCGGTCGATATACTCCGGGTTCACGCCGTGGCCGCCCAGATACTCCATGCCGGGGCCCTGGGGCTCACCGGACGCAAGCGTCTCGTTGGCAGCCATGCCGTGCGCGTTGCCGGTCTTTACGGCCGAGGCGGCGCGCAGGGCGTCGAGCTCGCGCTTGCACTCCTGGCACATACCGACGGTACGGGCGGCCTGCTCGGCCTCCATGCCGCCGGCCTTTTGCAGCAGGCGCTT
>CALHJX010000033.1:0-9062 GCA_938033385.1 uncultured Collinsella sp.
GTCGGCCACGCCCGCCACGAGCGGAGCCTCGGGGCCAATTACCACGAGTCCGCATCCGTGGCTCTGAGCAAACGCCGCCACGGCCGCAGGATCGCAGTCGTCGAGAACAACGTTCTCGCCACAGCTCGCGGTGCCGCCGTTGCCCGGCGCGATGTAGAGCTTGCCGGCGCGCGGTGATGCTGCGAGCTTAGCTGCCAAAGCATGCTCACGGCCGCCGCTGCCCAACAACAGGATGTCGATGGTTTGAGTGTCCGCCTTCAAGGGTGCCTCCTCTATGGATTAACGGCTCGCTCCGCGCGAGCCCTTTGCAAGCAAATATACCCCTCGGCCGCCCGCTTGGGCTGCAAAGGGGTATATCGCAATAACCAAATAGTCCCGATTACTTCCAGAATCGGTTGATGATCTGCTCGCGACCAGCGCCAACGCCAATGAACGTCACGCGGGTGTGTGCCAGATCCTCGATAAACGCCACGTAGTCCTGAGCCTCCTGCGGCAGCTCGTCAAAGCTGCGGCAACCGGTGATGTCGCACTTCCAGCCAGGGAGCTCCTCGTAGATGGGCTTGGCATGCTCAAAGCGCACCTGATGCTCGGGCACGCTCGTGTAACGCTCGCCATCGACGTCGTAGGCCACGCACACCTTGATGGTGTCGAAGGCCGAAAGCACGTCGAGCTTGGTCACGGCGATGTCGGTGAGGCCGTTGACGCGCGAGGCATAGTTGGCGATAGGACCGTCAAACCAGCCGCAACGACGACGGCGACCGGTGGTCACGCCGTACTCATAGCCCTCCTCGGTCAGCGTGTGGCCGGCCTCGGACTCATAGGAAAGCTCGGTGGGCATGGGGCCCGAACCGACGCGGGTGATATAGGCCTTCATGACGCCCAGTACGCGGTCGACGTTCTTCATACCGACGCCGGAGCCGGTGATGGCGCCGCCGGCGGTGCAGTTGGAAGACGTCACGTACGGATAGGTACCGTGGTCGATGTCGAGCAGCGTCGCCTGGGCGCCCTCAAACAGCAGGTCCTTGCCCTCGTCAATCATGTTGTTGAGCAGCAGGCTCGTCTCGGTGATGTAGGGACGCAGGCGCTCGGCCATCGGCAGGTACTCGTCGCAAATCTGGTCCACGGTGTAGGTGGGCAGGTTGTAGATGAGCTCGAGCTCGGGGTTCACGCGGGCGAGAGCGGTCTCCAGCTTGTCGCGGAACAGCGTCTCGTCCAGCATGTCCTGCATGCGCAGACCAATGCGGGCCATCTTGTCCTGATAGCACGGACCGATACCGCGCTTGGTGGTACCGATGTTCTTCTTGCCGAGCTTCTGCTCAAAGGCGCCATCCAGATCGATGTGGTACGGCATGATGACATGCGCGTTGCCGCTAATCTTGAGGTTCTTGGTGGTGATGCCGTCGGCCTCGAACATGTCGATCTCCTCAAGGACAACCTTGGGGTTGACGACGCAGCCGTTACCGATCACCGACACGTGGTCGGAATACATGATGCCGGAGGGCACCTGGTGCAGGCCGTACTTCTTGCCGTTGACGACGATGGTGTGACCGGCGTTGTTGCCGCCCGAGTAGCGCACGACGGCATCGAAGTCGCCGGCGACCAGGTCGCAAATCTTACCCTTGCCCTCATCGCCCCACTGGGCACCGACCAAAACGGTTGACGGCATGTTTACTCCTTACATTCATGGACTGTCTACGCGCCACGCCGGCACGCAGAAGCACAAAACATTCCCAGTATACCCGTGCAACGGGTGCCTGTCCTACTCCTCGGCATGTGCCCCATCAAGCTCATAGAACTTGGTGGATGCCGGCAGGAACATCAGGTCGACGTCGCCGATCGGGCCCGAACGGTTCTTGGCCACGACGATACGCGTAACGCCCTCGTCGGGTCGATCGTCGCGTGAGGCTTCGGCCTCGTCGGCGGAGCGGTCCAAGAACATAACGATATCGGCGTCCTGCTCGATAGAGCCCGATTCACGAAGGTCGGAAAGCTGCGGGCGCTTGCCGGTACGGGATTCGACCTGACGCGAGAGCTGCGACAGCGCGATGAGCGGGATCTTGAGCTCCTTGGCCATGATCTTCAGACCACGCGACATCTCCGAAACCTCGACGGTACGGCTCTCGGAGCGGCGTCCCGGCGGAGGACTCACCAGCTGCAGGTAGTCCAGGATGATGATTGCCTTCTCCTTGTTATGGAGCATACGGCGGCTCTTGGCGCGAATCTCGGTCACTGTGGTGCCGGGCGTATCGTCAATCAGAATATCCAGCTTGGACAAGGTCTGCGTGGCCTCGTTGATATTGGCCCACTGCTCGGGGCTAATGCGACCCATGCGGAAGTCACTGATTGAGATCATGGCATAGGCGCAAATCAGACGCTGGGCAATTTCCTTACCCGACATCTCCAGCGAGAAGAAGCCGACGGTATAACCAGCAGCGGCAGCGTTAAGTGCCAGGTTCAGGGCGAACGACGTCTTACCCACAGCAGGGCGGGCGCCGATGATGATGAGCTGACCCTCGCGAAAACCCATGAGCATGCGGTCGAGTGACGGGAAGCCGGTGGGCACGCCCGCCGCCTGACCACCGGCCTGGCACACTTCCTCGGCCTCGTTATAGGCCTCGACCATAAACTCGGTCAGTGTCTTGTAGCTCGACTTGACCTCGCGTGCCGTAACCTTGAGCAGTTTGCTCTCGGCCAGCTCCACGACCTCTTTGGTGTCGGTGGGGGCGTTATAGGCCAACGCGTTAATCTCGTTGGTGGCGCCGATCAGCTCGCGCAGCATCGAGTCGCGACGGACGATGGCGGCATGGTGCTGCCAGTTCACGAGCGACAGGGTCTGACCCATCAACTCCAAAATGTACGCTTCGCCACCCACGGCATCAAGCTTGTTGATGCTTCGCAGGTAATCAATCAGCGAGATGGAGTCGATGGGAATGCGGCTGTTGTACATATCGACCATCGCGGTATAGATGGTCTTATGAATGGGCCGGTAGAAGTCATCGGGCTGCAGCTCGACCTGGGCCTCTTCGACCACCTCGGGCGATAGCAGCATAGCGGCCAGTACATTGGCCTCTGCATCTTGGTTTTGGGGAAGACCCAACTTTGAGCCGCGGTCCTCAACCGTCAGCCCGGTCTCCCTATCGTCATATGCCATGAGCATCCTCATTCATATCGCTTGCGAGCATCCATAGTATCAGCCACGGTCCCAAAACGCGCCGCGCGCCGCCAATCATCACCGAACCAAACGGATGAACGGTCCTGCATATAGGACGTCGACGCAACGTTCACCATGACACCCACTCAGCGCAAAAAACAAAAGGGCGCCCCGGTTTCCCAGAGCGCCCTTCTTAGAACAAGATTGTTGCGTTGCAGCAAATGCTACTCGGCAGCAGCCTCAGTCTCGACCTCGGCGGTCTCGGCCTCGGCGACCTCAGCGGCCTCCTCGACCTCAGCCTCGGCAGCGAGCTCCTCGGCGGTAACGCCGACGAGAACGACAACCTCGGCCTTGATCTCGCGGTACAGCGAGATGGCAACGGTGTGGGCACCGGCAACCTTGATGGGCTTACCGAGCTCGACGCGCTTGCGGTCGATGTCCATACCGAGCTGAGCCTTGATGGCGTCAGCGATCATAGCGGCGGTAACGGAGCCAAAGAGGATGCCCTCGTCGCCGACCTTGACGTCAACGGTAACCGTCTTGCCCTCGAAGGCAGCCTTGGTCTCGTTGGCGGTAGCCAGACGGACGGCCTCGCGCTTGGCGATGTTGTTGCGACGCTCGTCAAGCTGCTTGAGGTTGCCCTTGGTGGCGGCAACAGCGAGCTTCTTGGGGAACAGGAAGTTCTCAGCGTAACCCTGAGCGACCTCTACGACGTCACCCTCGCCGCCCTTGCCCTTGATCTCATCGAGAAGAATAACCTTCATGATGCGTCTCCCTTCTTAGCCGCGGTCGCGGTTGCCACGAGAGGAAACCACGGGGACGGTGTACGGCAGGAGAGCCATCTCGCGGGCGCGCTTGATGGCGTTGGCGATGTCATGCTGATGCTGCGTGCAAGCGCCAGTGACGCGACGGGGCTTGATCTTGCCACGATCGGTCATGTACTTACGGAGAAGCTGAGTGTCCTTATAGTCGATGAACTCAGTGTTCTCCTTGCAGAACTGGCAGTACTTACGACGCGGCTGACGTGCAGAAAAATCATTAGCCATGTCAAAATACCTTTCATTTGGCAACTTCGGCGAACCGAAGCCGCCTCTCACTCAAAAATAGGTGAACAACCCTTAGAACGGGATGTCCTCATCGTAGACGTCGACCGCGGGCGGCGTTGCCACCGGTGCGGCAGGACGTGCTGCGGGCGCGGGAGCTGCGGGGGCGTAACCGCCCTGATCGTAGCCACCCTGGCCACCACGGGAGCTCATAAACTCGATCTCATCGACGATGACCTCAAGCTTGCTCCGGCGTTGGCCGTCGCGCTCCCAAGAGCTGTAGCGCAGCTTGCCCTCGATCGCGACCTTGTTTCCCTTTGCCAGGAAACGGCTCACGGCCTCGGCGCGGGTGCCGAACATGGTGCAGTCGACAAAGTTGGGATAGTCCTCCCACTCGCCAGTCTGCGCGTTGCGGCGACGATCGTTCACGGCGACGCCAAAGGACAGAACCTGGGTTCCGCCGGCGGTGGCGCGCAGCTCGGGATCGCGGGTGAGGTTACCGGTGATGTTCACTCGATTGATGCTCATAACTCACTACTTCCTCTTGGGGCACAAGCCCAGTCCAAAACGACAGTCTTACTCCTGGTCGTCGCGACGGACGATCATGTGGCGGACCACAGCGTCGGTGATGCGCAGGACGCGATCAAGCTCGGCGATCTGGGTAGGATCTGCGTGGAAGTTGATGAGGGTGTAGTCACCATCGGTGAGGTCGTTGATCTCGTAGGCGAGCTTGCGCTTGCCCCACTCGTCAACGGAGTCGACCTTGCCAGCGCCCTCAGCGATCGTGGTATCGATACGCTTCATAACAGCGAGACGAGTCTCGGGGTCGAGCGACGGGTCAACAAAGAACAGCAGTTCATAAGCCTTCATATTGTCACCTCCTCTGGGCAAATGTGGCTTCAGGTCGTGAAGGTGCGCCTGAAGCAGGAAAAGACTTGGTAATAATATCTTTCAACCTCCTAGGCTGCAAGAATTTGCAGCTACAACCTCATGACCTCCACATATGCCCATACTCGCACGACGTTTCATGCGCATTCCAACCAAATGCCGACCAAAAGCTTGACGGATCTGTGGGCAAGATACGGTGCCGTGGGGACAAGCTGAGCCAAGCCGCAGGTCAACGGGCACAAGGCTGTGGTCGCAAAATGCATACCGGTGGTCCACAGCACCACCCAAAGATTTTTATATTCATTGCCAAGTCGCTTATGAATACCCCTTTTGAACAATTGAGTTGATCAACCACACTGGTCGGAAGCCGTTTTTTGGCACCTCGAACCCCACTGCAACGCCAAGCGCGGCCAAGCGTTTTAAAAAATGCCAACTTTTCTGTTTGCACTTTGCGATTCCTCGTGTATACTGACTTTCGCATTTAACGGAGAGTTGTCCGAGTGGCCGAAGGAGCACGATTGGAAATCGTGTAGGCGTCAAAAGCGTCTCCAGGGTTCAAATCCCTGACTCTCCGCCAGTTAATTCCAAAGCAGGCCTTCGAGCCTGCTTTGTTTTTACCCCACGCGGAGGGGTGGCAGAGTGGTTGAATGCGGCGGTCTCGAAAACCGTTTGGCCTGTATAAGGTCACGAGGGTTCGAATCCCTCCTCCTCCGCCATTAGATGGTATGAGCCCCAGCAATGGGGCTTTTTTCTTTTTGGGCACATTTCAATTACGCGCAGGAGGAGGGATTCGAACCCGCCAGGGCGCAAAGCGTAAAGAAAACGCGCCAGTGGCGCGTTTTTAGCGCAGCGCGGTCGGCGCAAGCCGACCGGATAAATTTTGAGCTCCACTCAAAATTTGGACATCCCTCCTATTCAGCCACGCCCCCATCGCGTTCGGCATCAACCCGGATCCCCAAACATGGAACCTATGACCGTACCCAGTCCCGACCGTTTGCCGAGCAATAGGGTCGCAATCGGCACCGAACATGTACTATGTACGGGCATTGTCAAAATCCGTAACCCAAAGGACCCCATCTTGCCCGTCGTCGCCGCTATGACCATTACCTCACATGCATCGGATGCCATGGTCGCTATTCCGTTTTGGCTCGAGATGTTCGCTGTTGTCGCTGCATCGATCTCGGGTGTACTGGTTGCGCGCGAGCACAAGCTCGACCTGGTGGGCGCGGTCGCGCTCGCGGTGGTCTGCGGTCTGGGCGGCGGTCTTTTGCGCGATATGACGCTGCAGGTGGGCAACGTCTACATCCTCAACCAGCCGATGGCACTGCCGCTTTCCATCGCCACGGCAGCCATCATCTACATTTTCCCGGCAATCGTCGACAAACCCGAAAAACTCATTCCCCTGCTCGACATCATCTCGGTCGGCATCTATGCCGCCACCGGAGCGGACAAGGCGCTGGTCTACGGCTTTGCACCGGCGGTGTGCATCATGATGGGCTTTTTTACCGCGGTGGGCGGCGGCATGTTGCGCGACGGCTTTATGGGCGTGGTTCCGGGCATTTTCCAACGTACTAACTTTTATGCCATCGCCGCCATCGCCGGATCGACAAGCTATGTGTGTCTCGTTATGAGCGGCATCATGAGCAATGTCGCCGCGCTGGTCGTATGCGTTGTCGTGACCATGGGTCTGCGCTGGCTCTCGCTGCGCTTTGACATCAAAAGCCCCACCGAGGAAGACATCGCACACTTTTTGCACCGCAAAAAATAGGTGGCGCGGGCCCATCCTTCGAAATGCAACCGAGAGGTTCTTTTAGAGCGCCCGCGCGTTGGGTACCCTGTTAAGTGCATATCGAGCATCTGACGAAGGATTCACTATGTCCCGCAATCAATTCCCGTCGACCCAGCGCCGTAAAGCGTGGGGCCGCATCACCATCCTATTCGCGCTCATCGCGCTGGCGCTCGCCGCACTTCCCACGGCGTCATTTGCCGGCACGGACACGGCAGGCAACGTACTTGCAACCGACAACGACTCTAATCCGTCCGGTGTCGAGGGCGACCTGTATTGGGCCGGTCAGAGTCTCGAACTGGACGATGTCTCCATCGACCACGATATCATCGCCGCGGGCGATACCCTCTCAATTCGCGACTGCACGGTGGGCGGCGCCGTCCGTCTGGCGGCACGCACCATCGACATTGCCAAGACCACGGTTGATGGCAGCGTGACCGTTGCTGGCCAGCATGTCGTTCTCAATTCCGACAGCACCGCTAACTGTTTCTACGCGATAGGCGAGACGGTTGCCTTGCGAGGCTCCACCAAGTCGGCAGCGCTCGCGGGCGATACGGTAACCATCGACGGCACCGTCGATGGCGATGTCGAGGTTTGGGCCGACAAGCTCATCCTGGGCAAGAACGCCCACATCACCGGCACCGTGAACGCGCACGTCTCCGAGGACCCCGAGCGCGCCGCGGGAGCCGAGGTCGGCGCACTCAAGATCGACCGCACCGAGAACGAGGATACTTCCACCGTTAACGATGTCATCGGCGGTATCGTCGCCGCGGCACTCTCGACCTGCTTTGTCGCCCTGCTGCTCGAGCTCGTCTTTCCGCGTGCGACTGCCAGCGCCGCCGGTATGCTCCACCAGCGCCCCATGCCCCTGTGGGTGAGCGGTCTTCTGGGCACGATTGCTATCGTCCCCGCCGTCCTACTGCTGATTATCTCTATCGCCGGTCTGTCGCTTGCCGGAGCCCTCATGTGCGGTGTCATTGGCATCGCGCTGGTGTCGAATGCCTTTGCAGGGTGCGCGATTGCACGCATGGTCGGACACAGCCAGAACCGCTACGCCATGGCAGCCGTTGGTGGCGTAATCGCAGGCGCCCTCACGGGGCTTCCCCTCGTAGGCAGTTTCATCAGCGGCGTGACCTTTGTCTTTATGCTCGGCTACATCATCCAAATCATCTGGCACAACGCCCACCTCAAGCCGCAGCAGCCGGCTAACACGCCAGAACTCCCCACCGCCTAGCAGCCGATCACCACAAAGGGGCCAGGCACCTTTGTGGTGGGGCAAAGGGGTCAGGTTACTTTGCACCAACAAACGAGGCGGGACACTCGGTCATATCGACCGGGTGCCCCGCTTTTCATGGAAGGTTCTCTAGTAACTTTTTCAAAACCAATGATCATCAGGTCGGTAGGCCTGCGCGTCACTCGCTACGGAGGCAGTTCGCCATTGAGCAGGGGGGATAATTATTTTTCACGGCGACCTCCTCCCCGCTTGATGACGAGCGCGACAACAATAACCGCCACTCCGATGGCAGCCAAAACCGCCACTAGCACCAACGTTCTATCTCCCGTCGAGGGCATAAAGCCTCGACTTGCTTCTTTGCTTGGGGTGTTGAGCACCGACAGCTCAATCGAACCCGTCCCGGCATCGGCGGTATCAACCCGCAGAGGGCTTTCGGCCGACACGGTCACCTTGGGCTTCGCGACTGCAACCTGTTTAACGTCCAATCCCTCGGCCGTAACCGTCACCGTACGTTTGCCTTCAAAGGCGGTGTAGCCCTTGGGAGCCGCGACCTCCTCGACGGTGTAGACACCCGCGTCAACACCGCTCAATTCCACATGGCCATCCGCGCCCGTGGTGACGCACGCGTCGGCATCCGTCGACCACGAGCCGTCGGTCGTTAGGATGCGCCCGCGGTCATCGATGATGCGCAATTTGGCGCCCGCGAGCGGTTTATCGTCCGAGCTTGAGCGCTTGATGAGGCTGAGTCCCCAGGTGTAGGCGCACGCGTCATCGCTCGGCGTGCGGGTGAAGCCGGCGTCACCGGACTGGTCGGCAAAGGGAGAGCGCGGGTAGCGCAGGTAGACCTCGTTGGGGTTGCCCTTCGCGATGCCGTGGTTGCACGCGCTGCTGAGCGGCGCGTTGTACACGGCGACCACGTGGGCGCCCGCGGTAAAGGCGTCGGCCCCGCCGAGCGCGGCG
>CALHJX010000034.1:0-3206 GCA_938033385.1 uncultured Collinsella sp.
AGAGAAGCCGCCGCCTCCGCCGCCGCCCGAGCTGTCGGAGCTCGACGCCAGCTCACGGATGCTCTCGCGATACACGTCATCGAACGAATCGAGCGGAGACTCGATACCGTAATGATGGTAGTACCACCAGTAGCAGGGATAATTGTCATAGAAGCCGTCGGCCTCGCGCACCTCGGGCGGCACGGCCTCGGCAAGCTGACGCAGCACTTCCTTGGAAACACCCAGCGCCACGCCCATCACCAGCAGCTTGTTCCACAGCACCAGATCGCCCGGGACGGCTTCCTTTAGACGAGTGAAGTCCTCGAGCCAATGCTTAAGTGCCTTGCAGCGAGCCGCCACCTCGGCGCCCTCCGGCGTAAAGCGGCGAAACGTAAGGCCCACGCCGATACCCACCAGCACAATCGGCACCGAGATAACCGCGGCGGTGATGTTCGCCTGTGCGCCATCGGTAAAGAAAATGGATCCCACGGGAACAAAGGCAATCAGGATACCAAGAACCAGGCAAAACACCATTGCAACAATGCCGTCCGAGGCAACGTACTCGCTATCGGCCAGCTTGCCCTTAACGGTGTTCTGATAGTCCTCGAGCTTATCACCCACGGGTGTAGCGTGCTGCTTGACGTAGTGCTGCAGCTCGTCGAACGTGCGCGAACGGTCACCGTTCTCGTCAGGCTTAGCACCGGCAAAGAAGACCTTGAGCACCATGTGGTCAATGCCCTTGGCCGACTTCCAGCCCGCATCACTCACCGTCACGCGATACGTCTGCTCTTCTTTTTCACGCCCCAACAGACCCTTCTTGGCCTTGGTCACGGTCGCCTGCTCCAGCTTGATCACACGGTCGTCAGTGAGCTTCATGAGCGTGGCGATATATGCCTGGTCGGGCACCTCGTTCCAGCTCATGAGGGCCGAAAGCACGGCGGGATGGTCGGCCGAAGGCACATCGCGGAAATATTCGTCCTGGAAAAGCGGCTTGGGCTTGCGCTTGCGCAGCTTGAGCATAACGATTGTGCCGGTAAAGACCACCGCCGCAACAACACTTAGCACGGCAAGTGCATTGGCAATCATGCGAGCGTGAGCGCGGCGGGCGTTAGCTTCGTCGGCCCATTCCTTCTCTTCGCTCAGGATCGTTGACATGCGCTCTTCGCCCGAAGCGGCAAGCTGCGGCACCCAGTCGCTAGGGAAGGCGATGCGTGCCTCGGCGAATTCGCCCTGATGCACGCAGGGAATGGTATAGGTGACCATGGGTTCGTCCGCATCGAGCGATACATCGCCCGTCAGCGGGCCGTGGCCCCATGCGCGGAAGTTATCGCCCTTGACGGCCGCCGTCCCGGCAGCGGCATTTGCGAAGTACACTTCCATCTCAACGTCATCGGAGTCCGCGGACCAGCCGTCGCCCACAAACTTCCAGTAGAGCTCGGCGGTATCGGCCCAGTTCATGACCGCACCGGTCATGGTGTAGCTCACGTAATAGATCGCGCTGTCGCCGCTCTCGTGGGGGCTGAACACCTTAATCCTTACGCCGTCACCGGTCTGCTCGACCGTGTAGACGCCAGAATCGCCCTTGTTCGCGCTATCGACTTTGTTAAACGCGGTGTCCTCTTCCTCGACACTCAGCACGTCAACGCCCGCCGTGCCGCCCTGCTGGTTGGTGCCCGTATTGATCTCCCAAAACACGCCGTTGATGTCGTCGTCGAAATCAAACTGGCGTCCCTCGACAACGGTCAGCGATCCATCGGCCTCAACCGTGGCACTGATATAAGTTTGGGTCATGGAGTAGCCGCCGGCGTGCGCGGCGACAGGCAGCAGCAACAACGCAAGCGTGACGAGCACGCAGACGGAAGCGAATCGCGCAAACAGGTGGCGCTGCCGGCTGACTTTGGCGGCGAGGGTGTTCATAGGCACATCCTTTGTCTGTAAAACCAACAGCGCCATTGTCCCACGTTTGCGGGTACGCATGGCGAACATCTAGGCGACCGGAGCGCCAAACGGGATGAAAGTCACACCCGCACCCCGGCAGCTAGTCATTGGGGACGTTCTTAAATGACTAGTCATTAGGGACACCCTTGGCATAGCCCGCCCCGGCAATATATACCACTTCACAGCTCCGTCACAGGTGTAGCGGCTTTGTGTGGGCGCGGCACGCGCTGATTGAGCCGCCAGCCGAGGGGCATAAAGCAGTTGAGCGAAAACGGTTTGCCCCTTTGCCGTTCGCTCGAGGATCATGTCCCCCTTTTCCGCGGAAACCCCGGCAGTTGCGAAGAGCTGCCGGGGTTTCTGTCGTTTGTGAGGCTAAGTCGGTACGCAGCGATCGAGACCTTGAGCCGCAAACCCACCGTGCGCAATGCGCACCGCCGCCAACTTGTGAGCGCAGCAACGCCTTCCCTGCCAAGCCCCGCGCTATACTCGTCCGCATGGATATCAACGCACGCAACATAGCAACACACGCCGCGGACGCACCAGCAACGGCAGCGCCCACCCCCGTCGTGGGCCGCTTTGCCCCGTCGCCCTCGGGCCGCATGCACCTGGGCAACGTGTTCAGTTGCCTGTGCTCTTTGCTTTCGGCCCGCAGCCAGGGCGGCAAAAAAGGAGGACGGAAGCCCCAGCGGCCCGCAGAGTCCCATACGGAGCCGAATGCGGAGCCGGAGCCGGAACCGGAACCGGCGGAGGACGCACTGGTGGATGTGTGTACCTACCTTCCCGGCGTCTATGCCGACCTCCGCTACGCCACGGAGAACAATTTCACCGGACAGGTGATCTACGATTTTACCCAGCCCCAGCTGCGCTATGGCACATTGAAAAAGCTGGCACAGGCGCAGGAAATGCTGGCTGAGCGGGACTTGGCGCTGAAGATCTGGGATGCCTACCGCCCCGTCAGCGCACAGTTCCGCCTGTGGGAGGTGTGCCCCGATCCGCAGTATGTGGCCGATCCCACAAAGGGCTATTCCGGACATAGCCGGGGCAACACGGTGGACGTCACGCTGGTGTCCGCCGATGGTTCGCCCGTTCCCATGCCCACGGATTTTGACGATTTCACCGCCATGGCGGACAGGGATTACAGTGATGTGTCCGACACGGCAGCTTATGACAATGTCCGCCTGTTGGAGGACACCATGGTGTCCTGCGGTTTTCGGCCATACAGCGCCGAATGGTGGCACTTTACCGATACCACAGATTACCCCGTGGTGGAAGAATAAGCGGGTATACGC